>DAOWDY010000174.1 GCA_030638785.1 Candidatus Thorarchaeota archaeon | reverse complement strand
GTGAAGATGATTGGCATGACCAAATCAATGACCATGATGGGAAATCCTATGAGTGTTCCAAGGGATAATACACTCAACGCGTGACCGGGGGTCAATGTCGAGGCTAGGCCTATGTCTTTAGCAATCTGAAATATATCTCCAAAAAACGCTCCATCGCTATTTAGATAGAAAGATGCATACCAGAGGGTCCCTCCAAGAATACCGATAGCACTCACGATAGCATAACCGATTTGTTTTAACATCCTTCGACCAGCAAAGATTTTCGAGGCGCCCAGACCAAGTAATCCGCCTAGCGCAACTCCTAGAGTCACCAACACCAGCATACCTATTACAAAGATTGGAACGGATAGTAGGGCGAATGGATAGGGAGAAACGATACCTAGACCGATGAAGATGGGGGTTCCAATGACCAGCCATAGCATTGCGTTATAGAATACAATGATTATTGCCTTCTCTAAGAACAATGTCCGAAGAGTGATGGGCATAGTCATGAGATACTCCATTCTTTTACTATTCGCAACCGTGGTTGCAGATACCATAATTGATCCTATGAATGCGAAAATAAAGAGAAAGTTGAAAATAGTTGCACCTAGACCAGGATCAGTTGATAAGACGAGGTAGATGAATGGCCAGAGAATTGGACCAAAGGATATCATGCCCCATACAATAGCAATACCAACAGTTATAGCTCCAATTGGCAGAAGCAGACGACGGAGTATATGTTTTCTTTCGCTTCGAGAGCCCTTAACTCCTCGAAGTCTGAAAGACTGTGCAAGATCCTGCCTAAGTAGAAGCAGGAGATCTTCCAGACTCACTTCGGCTCACCATTTTCTAGATACTTGGCAATCAGTTGCATATCGGGACCACCCGTAAGGCTAAGGAAGATTTCCTCAAGACTACTCTGCCCCATAGCTTGGACTCGTAGTTCATCCATCGTGCCTTCGGCTAACATATTTCCGTCATTGATGATACCGATTCTGTCACACATCTGTTCTGCAATCTCAAGAATATGCGTTGACATCAGAATAGTGGCACCACGGCTTCGAAGACCATTGAGAATCTCCTTGATGGTAGCTGCACCTCGTGGGTCGATACCTGCTTGAACCTCATCCAAAATGAGGACCTTTGGTTTGTGAATGAGTGCAGCAACGAGCCCGATCTTTCTTGACATGCCTTTGGAATAAGTTTCGATGAGATCATTACTTGCATCGCGAATGTCTAACAGGGTAAGAAGTTCCTCAATCTCTGCTTCTCTCTCGGAGCCTCTTGGAATTCGCCAAATATCTCCAACATAGTTGCAGTATTCCCAGCCCGTAAGTCTTTCTGGTAGTGTTGCCTCTTCAGGGACATACCCCATGACTCTTTTTGCAGCAACAATCTCAGTAAGCAGATCGTGTCCCATGATCCGTCCAGAACCTTCCGTGGGTCTGAGTAGACCAAGCAACATGCGCATTGTGGTCGACTTTCCTGAACCGTTTGGTCCTAGGAGACCATAGATCTCCCCAGGTTGTACAGTGAATGAGAGTTGGTTGACTGCAGTGAACTCGTTGAAAGTCTTTGTTAGTCCAAGGGCTTCAATCATCAAATTTCAAGTGTGAATCTGTATGAGGGGATTTAATCATTGCCATCGCTGCTGAACCATGCACATTGCCAGAGATTAATATGAGAACGGTGTAAGACTGTGAACTATGACCCTCGAAACTTGGCGACTTCTGGACTTGGGACCAATCGAACCACTATACACGCAGATTATCTACGACGTGATAGCTCAGGGAATCACAGACGGAATCTCTGAGAATACTCTCATTATCGATTGGCCAGCATCACCCTTGGTAAGTCTTGGATACTTCCAAGAAACAAACAAGGATATTGACTTGGAGTTCTGTAGAGAGAACAACATAGTAGTAACACGACGTGTAGTAGGTGGTGGTGGAGTGTATCTGGATGAAGGGCAGATGTTCTACCAAATTATCCACAGAAAGGATAGTCCAGTATCTGTCGCAAGTATTGGCAAGTACTACAAGAAATTCTTAGCTGCTCCTGTGCAAGCTTACAAGAATCTTGGGATTGATGCTGAATTCAAACCAGTCAATGACATTCAGACAACCAAAGGTCAGAAAATTTCTGGGAATGGTGCAGCCGATGTTGGGGATGCACGAATTCTTGTCGGAAACCTGATCTTCGATTTCAACTTCGATATGATGGTAAAGGTTCTCAAAGTTCCTGATGAGAAATTCAGGGACAAGCTTGCTCAAGGCTTGAGAATGAGGATGTCTACCATTCAACAAGAGTTGGATGAAGTGCCAGATAGAGAGGTTGTAAAACAAGATCTTCTACGACTCTTCAAAGAAACACTAGATATCGACCTGAAACCTGGGTCTCTTACTGAGTGGGAAAAGAGTAAGATGAATGAGATGAAAGGCAAGTATCTGTCGGATGAGTGGTTACACTGGAGAAGTGGAGGTAGAATTGATGCCCGAACTGTTACGATTTCCTCTACAACCGTCATCGGTACTGCGAATCATAAAGCATCTGGCGGTCTAATCAGAATCACTCAGACAGTGGATGATGGGAAGATCAGTGAAATTGTGATTTCTGGAGATTTCTTCATGCTACCATCTGAATCTATCAGAAGATTGGAGGAGAACCTCATAGGAGCAACAGTTGAAGGTGAAGCAGTCCTTGAGCGAGTGAAGAAGACATATGAACAATACAACATCGATTCACCAGGTGTAACACCTGAAGACTTCGAAACCGCGATCAAACTCTCGCTTGAACAGAAATAGGTAGACATATCGCAGAGAATTCTCATCTGTATAATTGGAACAGATGGGAGATTATACTGTGGTGCCCTCAAGACCGTTCAGAATACGAGCACCTGGAAGGGTATGCCTTTTTGGTGAACACAGCGACTATCTCGGTCTAGATGTCCTTCCTGCAGCAATTGACCTTTACATAGAGATTACTGCTCATCCTCGTGATGATGACCTCATAGGCGTCAACTATGTGGACACTGACGAAGCAGATGAGTTTCCCATAGATACCCTTCTAGCTCATAGACATGATAGAGACTATCTCAGAAGTGCGTTCAATGTAATCTTAGACCTTCAGAATCCCCCAAAGCAAGGGTGGGACCTTCGCGTATCAGGCAACATTCCTCTAGCTGGAGGTCTTTCTTCATCTTCTGCCCTTGCAGTTGCCTCGGTATTTGCAGCTGGGCATATTGGAGGTTTGAGGTTCAATCCATCAGATCTAGCACGTTATGCATATGAAGCAGAGGTGGAAAGATTCGGAGAAAGCGGTGGAATGATGGACCATTTCGCATCCGCTTTCGGAGGGGTCATACACGTAACAATGACATCTGATCAAAGGGTCACTCCTCTCCCCGCACAGATTGAGGGACTTGTCATTGGAGATTCTCGCAAGAAGAAGAAAGACACTGTAGGAGACCTCAGAGAGATTAGAAAGACTGTAGAAGAAGGATACAAACAGATGAGGCGTAAACATCCTGCTTTTGATCGAAGAACAACGCCACTTAATGAGGTCTTATCTAAATCACGACCTGATAGTTCCGTGTTAATGGCTGAAGGAACGCTGAAGAACCGAGATTTGACTGCAAAGGCGTTTGAGCTACTTCAGATGAAGAGTCCAAACGAGAAATACTTAGGCGAACTACTAAACCAGCACCATGAAATTCTACGTGACTACCTCTCTCGTTCCACACATAAAATCGAGGAGATGATCGATGCAGCTTTGAATGCAGGAGCGCTAGGTTGTAAGATTAATGGAAGTGGGGGTGGAGGAACCATGCTGGCTTATGCCCCTGGTAAGGAAAAAGATGTTGCTGAAGCAATACAAAGCGCAGGTGGAGAAGCACATATTGTAGAGATTGACCAAGGAGTTTCCTTGACCATTCTCAAAGAATGACCTAGTTGACTTCTGCAAGTTCTTTCATTCTTGCTTCAACAATCTCAAGAACTTCGTCCTTTAGCTTTCTACCGTCAGTGGTTATCTTCTCTACTTCTGCTGCAGTCTTCTCAACAAAGTCCTTTGTCTTGATATTTCCCAAATTGATGCGTACATTCAATGCGGCACCCTCGATTGCAGCCATCAGGGCATGAGCTGCAACACCTGCATCAGTTATTGCATTCGCATTTCCTTTCT
>DAOWDY010000198.1 GCA_030638785.1 Candidatus Thorarchaeota archaeon | reverse complement strand
AGAGATACTTGGTGATACCTGTCGAGGTACTGAATCCATAGAAGCAATTGATGTAATCATAAGCTCGGTAGGCTCCTTGGGCGACCTTATCGAGAAAGTACAGGCAACACGTGGTTTTCTCAATGTTCCAGTTTCAGAAACCTCTCTTGATGAAGTTACCATGCAGGCTGTCAAGATATTGAAATATCGCCATCCAAACACCATTATAAACATGGATATCACAGTTTCAGGCGCAATGATAATGGCTGATGCCTTTCTTGAGAATCTCTTGCTGAACCTACTGGAGAATGGAATAATTCACAATACAAGTAAGAAGAAGCAACTCTGGGTTTCATTGAAGGAAGAGAAAGATGGTTATGTAGTTTCAATCGGAGATAATGGTCCCGGGATACCTGACTACATGCAGGGGAGTCTCTTTGACGCTGAACGAAGATTCGGTGGTGTTGGGATTCATCAGTCAGTCCGGATTGCCAAGAAGTACAACGGTCGAATTTCTCTAAAGAACCGTGTTGATGATGATGCCTCTCAAGGCTCTGAATTCAATGTTTACATACCAGCGGTTTGAGAGGGTGGGAGATGAACAACTCAGTAGTCCATCTCAATCAATCCTACTCGTAGAAGTACTTACCCTTGGAATAGATGACCTCATCGCCAGCGATGATTTCACCCTCGATCATTGTCTTGATCATGTCAACGTGGACTGCAGAATCGTTAGTTCCATTGTTATCTTTGTATGCACGTCCGAGAGCACAATGAATTGTATCCCCGATTTTCTCATCGAATAGCATATTCAATGTGTACTGCTTAATTCCACGATTGGTTCCTATGGCCATCTCTCCCAGTCTTCGTGACCCCTCATCAGTTTCTATGACTGTCTTGAGTGCATCCTCTGATTTCTCAGCAGAGAAGTCAACAACCTCTCCCTTCTCGAAAGTGAGTCGTACTCCCTCAATCACCTTGCCCATCTGGAGAAATGGAATATCAAAGTAGATCTTTCCTTCGACAGTGTCTTCAATTGGCGCAGTAAACACTTCACCGCTAGGCATGTTGTGCTTACCATCGGATGCAATCCAGATGCGGCCTTCTGTCTTGGCATAGAGGTCAGTTTCTGGACCAACAAATCTGATATCGCTATGACGTTCAAGGTGTTCTTTCATTAAGAATAAGTTCTTACTCTCTTCCTTCCAATCAACAAGAGTAGCACCATAGACAAAGTCTTGGTACTCATCCATGCTCATGTTTGCTTGCTGTGCTAGGGTAAGGCAAGGATGAACTGTGAGACACCATTTTTTGGCAAGTCTGATCGCACTGATTTCCTGATTGGCCTTATTGACCATCATCATTCTCTTTGGATTAACATTCGCAAGTGCCTTCGTGTTCATTGGTGAACGAATGAAGATGAATGCATCACACTTCTCGATGAGAGCTCTCATGTGTGCTGGTTCAGTAGCCAGAATGTCATCATCTGCACCATCATAGAAGGCTCGATTTATTTCTTCGCTGCTCATGAGTGTCATAGGCTGTCCGCCTGCCTCTGCAACCTTTCTGGTTACAGCTACAGCGAGGTCATGAGAGAGAGGACTTGCAACAATCGCAACCATCTCCCCTTTCTTCACATCTGTACTCCAATCAACTAGGATCTTTGCGTGTTCCTCAATTCTTGGGTCCATTGTTGGTCTTCCTCATACAGTCTTCAAGAACACTCCAACATATAGGTTGTTAACAGTGCCGAAGATTTCCTTTTTTTAATACATTGTTGCTTTTGTAAAGTAAACTGGGTCAGCATCCGAATAGACAAAACCCATTTTTTCGTACAGTTTCTGAGCGGCATTGTTATCTTCAAAGAAGTGCAGGAGAACACGTGCAGAACCTTTCAACAATTCCTTAGTAGCAGTAACAACACAGCAAGCAGCGTATCCTTTTCTTCGATGCTCAGGGTGCGTCGCAACATTCCCAATCTCAGCACCATATTCGGTAACAAAATGAACTCCAGCAACTGATACGATTTTTCCTTCTTGATCCTTAACTCCAAAGAAAGGACCTAGATTCAATGCATTTGGTGTCCATGCAGGAGTATCACAAATTCGGTAGAGTTCTCTTAGCTCTTCAGCATCATCCATCGTTAGCCTTACCGTTGGAGCCATTTCCTCACACTCCAGCATAGATGGATCATCCATAACCATTTGACGTTCTTTGAGTGCTTCAACTTCTGAGGTAACTGCCCTTAGAATCTCCAGTTGTTTTTCAGTGCAAATGAAAATCATTTTTGCTCCTCGTAGAACCTCTCCATAGTTTTCTACTAGTCCTCTAAGAGCGTCAGCACTACGTGTCCAGAAAGCTCCAGCCAAGAAATCCAAATCTTGATAGAGTGCAAATACGCCCCTGATTTCACCCTCTCTTCGAATCAATCGAACATCACACCAATCTCTCAGCTGAGTGACATCTGCAATCAAAATGATGTTGTGCATTGGGAATTCGCCAATGATTTCTAGAACATCTTTGATGCTGTTCTCATCCGCTTGTTCGATCAATTTCAATCACAACTTGGGAGTTTTACATGTGCAAGAAAAATCTGACGCATTGGTCGTTTTTCTAGTGTGAAAGAATATTAGGGTTCAATCCAATATTCGTATAGTAACAGGTGATTTGTGGTGGGAATAAATAAGGGTCAAGTTCTCTTTGGAATAATCGCAATTGTGTTTGCCTTCTTTATATTTAACCTTGGAATTATTATGGGCGAAAATCCAGTTT
>DAOWDY010000122.1 GCA_030638785.1 Candidatus Thorarchaeota archaeon | reverse complement strand
CAGCTTCCCTAGGGGATCTTACTCTAACTGGCTCTCCGGTGGTTGGGGGTCCACGTCTTCTGCCTTTATATCTTCGAGACAAATTATTCCTCCAGTAATGGTCTAACCTCTAATCATTAGACCGATGCTCCAAGTGGCCGCTGGAGCCATTTAAGAGTAACGAAACCTGAATAAAATCTTCTAAGAAGCTCGTTCACCACTAGATGGCAAACTAGGTAGTATGTACCATTTCTCTTCGTGGTTCAGAAGATGGATTACTGCACCAGGTTCTAGCCCCTCGGTAAGCTCGCTGTGCTCTAGCTCTTTCAATTCATAACTTACAGAATCCATAATTTGGAGCGGCTGGCCGTAGACATTCGAAACCACCGTGAAAGCTTGTTTTGATGATTCTTCGGCAATGAACTTCACAGTTCTCCATTTTGCACTCTTCTTTGAAACCGTGATTCTTTCACCATCAGGCAAATTATAGCAGGCAAGACCGCCCTTACTGATATTTAGAACCTGACAAATTTTGCCGGATACTTCTACAAAATCGCCAATCACAAAATGCGGTAGACGGAGGAGTATTGTGGTTCTATATTTGCCCTTTCCACCCCTATCTTGGCTCACGAGTTTGTAGTTATCCTTTCGTTCAGCCAAGTACCGAGATTCTAGCTCGTCTGTAATTCGTTTACAGAGATGTGTTGATCCAAAGTAGATATCAAATCCATACTTGTTCTCCATTATATCCAGAATGAATGCTTTGTCATCCTTACCATATGCGGAAATTGTTCTCTCTTTTGCAATGTTTGTTATCGCAGTTTCTTCCTCTTCTGTCACCAATCTCTCATCGGCTCTTATCTGTAAGATTGCCTCATAGTAACCACCGCTTATCTTACTGCACATGTCACAGACAGAATGCCTAAATCTAATTTCAAGGGGGTACTCTTCGTCGTGCTCATCTAAACTGGGGTCCGATCGTCCTGTTGCTCTTACGTTTAAATGTAGTACACGGTCTAGACGGTTCACTTCCTCCAATGTTAAGCTGACGCCTTCTACTAGAGGTTTAATCTCACGGTCCAGAAGAATTCCTACTTGCTCTTCCTTAACATCTTCAGTACTTGTTGGGCTGATTATTTTCCATCCACCTGGCATATTAACGGAGCCACATCTCTTGCAGGTTTCTATTGATAGAGGACTAGAGAACTCGATCAACGGATGGTCCTTATTGTAACAATTTTGGCAAAGACCATCAAGTACTGATGGCTCTCCACAGAGATAGCAGGGGGCTGTCAAGATAGGCTTCAAAACTCCTAAAGGTTCTTCTACTTATTGATTAGACGACGGGTGTTACTTGTGGTTACGTACTGTAGGAAATTACTTTTAAGACCAAGCGAATAGCAACTTATCGTGACCCAGACCTAATAATTTGTAATATAATCCAAGAGTTCAATAATGTTACAGGTGAAAATTATGAGTAGTGTGAAAGTAGCAATACCAGTAGATGGAATTCAAGGACTCGACAGTCCAGTTAGTGCGCACTTTGGCCACTGCCAAGCATTCGTGTTATCAACCATTGAAGATGGTAAAGTTATCAACACAGAAACCTTGGCAAATCAGCCACATTCGATCTGTGCTGAGCCGGTAATAAATCTCGCAAATAATGGTGTTAAAATATTGATTGCACAGGGAATAGGAGGTCGTCCCTTCATGGTTACTCAACAGGTCGGAATGGCGGTCATCAAAGGTCAAGGAGCAACTGCTAGAGAAGTAATCGATAACTATCTGAATGGAAGTACTAGCGAGTTCGGTCAAGATGCACTATGTGGTGGAGGAAAGGATCACAGCCATCAACATTAGAACCAATCAGAAAATTATCTAAAGTCGGACCCACTGTGCGTGGGGTTCCCCCTCAATATATAGAACAGCAGCCTCATGTACAAGACCAGCTTTTATTGCGGCTTTAACGGTCTTCTTACCAACCATATTGGCTACAGTTGCATTCTTGAGATGCTTTACACACGTGCTGGTATCCACTAGTTCTCCACCATAGAATTCAGGATTGACTGTGAACTCAAGATCTCCTTCAACCAGGGTCTTTCCCAGAAGTTCTTTATCACAAGCCGAGACAAGAACATGATCAAAGGTTTCTCGAACACGTATGTATAGTTTTGTCATAATACACACCTTAGACTGGACGAATTGATGTACTTGCACCACATGCAGAGCATTTCAGGTAATATGCACCCGTTTCTTTCTCCATGTTGGTATCAGGACGACCACATACCGGACAGATAACGTATGCATCAATGTATCGCGTCAGTACATCATCTACACCTTCAGGTGAGAATTTGCCTTGAAAAATGGCACTACCGCCTTCAATGTTTCCACCTGTGGCAAGCTGTCCAGCAACATACTTCAGGACTTCTTTTCCTGGTCGATTCAGTACTGTTAGTATCTCCTGAAAGTTTTGCCAAATGCTTCGGGTTCCCTGAACAATCAGCTGAACTTTAGGAACTTTGAATCGTTCGCCAGACCTCTTAAACGCATCCTCAGGGACACTGGCTCTTGCTCGCTCAAGTAGCTTATCATAGTCGTCCATGTATCGAATTTCCTCCCTGTTGCTATTGAAGGTTCTGATTCAGTACTAGTAATTACATCATTGTCCGATAAAGTCCTACTTCTTCCTCAACAATTCGTTCTTGGTCTACTAGGTCTATTAATTCAAGCTGTATCTTTAGGGACTCAACACCCTTTGCCTCGAAGTGCTTTGCAATCTCTTCAATTCTTACTCCACCAGACGAGTCGTTCTTCTTGATAAACTCTAGAATCTCGCCTCCTAAACCCTTTACTTTTGGAGCAGATTTGGACTGTGTCTTTGGTTGTTCATCTTTGGATGTATCATATGACATTAGTGTACCAGCATCCTCCGTCCCTTTCTGAGGTTTGGGCTCCGTCCCTCCAACTCTGAGAATAGCGTGGCGTCGTTCTAGTTGATGCAGCGTCATGAGATTCGGATTGTCTACTTCTCGGACTATCTCAGGAACAACGTATATTTCGTTCTCATATTCCCGTACTTTACCAACGACTAGGGCAAGTATATTTCCGCTTACACTTTGAAGCATGTCTGCTTCTGCACCCCATGCTTTTGCGCGAATGGTTTCTGTCCCATCATCAATTGTAATGCTTGCATAATTGTTGTTACCAGTGACTTGATCCACGATTGTTCCAACAAGCAATACGCGTCTAAGTTCAACACCCTCGGGTGAAATTACTCTGGGTCCGTTATCATCACCAAATGTTCCATTTACTATATCTGCAATCGATGCGCGTATTGCAACCATTCTTTCTTTCATTGCCATAGAAACAAGTCACCTGTCTGCAATCGATTATCTTGACCATTCTTTAAAGAGTTCTCGGAAGAACTGTATAATCTGGATTGTTTTTAGAAGAAGTCTGATAATGAACTCTGTTGAGACTCTCCTCTGAGTTCCTCGAGCTTCTTTGTTAGTTTATCTAAAGAACTGTGTACCCTATTAACACTGAAGTCGTGTTCCGAGCAGAGAACCTTAGTTAGTAGGTCCTTGTCAGGCAGGTTCCATTCGAGTGATGGTACCTCAACTAATTCAGGCTCGAGAAATATCGTACGAATCTCTTCATAGGGAAAGTCAATCTTCTTCACTTCACCTTTGATGATTCCCTCAATTGAATCATGCTTCTTGATTAGTTTGAGTGCAGTTTTGGGTCCAACGCCAGGTACTTTGTCATTGTAATCAGTACCAACAAGCATAGCAATGTCAATTAGCTGCTCTCGAGTGATTCCTAGGAGTTTCAGATTAAGGTCAAGGTCAATTATTTCTGGCGAAATGGTCTTGAATGTCTTAGCCCGCGACACTCTTCGTCGCCCAGAAACGGACAGATTCTTGATCATTCTTGGACAGTTATATAATAACGAGTCATTGTCTTGACTTGCACTTGCCCATACAACTCTGTCACGAGCCATCTGTGCAGCTAATGCCTCACCCTCTGAAGGCGCTTGGATAAAAGGGATTCCTAGTGCCGTCAGTAGTTTCTTACTCTCGTCAACCATCTCACTGGTCAGTCTAGAGCTTGCTTGTGCTGCTTTTCGAGCATCCTCAATTCGTCCTTCCTCCTTAGCCTTTTCCCAAGCTTTCTGTGCCTTTTCTCTGACCTCTCTGCGGCGTTTCTTCTCTTCGGTTTTCAACTCTGGAGATTTTCCATCAAATACATACACTGGGAGAATTCCCTGTTCTAGCAAGTTCACATTTCGGTAGAAAAGCCCACTCAGATGACTCGTCACTCTACCTTTTCTGTCCATGAGCGGAGTACCATCTGGTTGTCTAATTATTGATAGAAACTGATAGAGTGTGTTAAAGGCATCTACAGCAATTTCTCTTCCTTTTAGATCAGAAAGTGAAATCGACTGTGCTGAGATGATGTCACCGAATTTGGTTCCCACGATATCAACTCCGGACTACTGATGTTGTCTACAAGCTATGTAATATATTAGTTGAGGACTCAGTTTGCCCCTTCGTTAAGTTTATAATCCTCCCCCAAAGTGGGGCGAAGACCAGCACAAAACATTCACTTTGGTGATACTTTGTCGATAACAAAAGCAATCAGATGCACATCATGCCACGGTTCAGTTTCTCCTAAGGAGCACAGCGTAAAGATGTCCTGTCCTAGCTGTGGAGAATTCGTAATTTGGCGTTGCGAATCATGCAGACGTTTCTCTAATAGATACACATGCCCGAACTGTGGATTTGAGGGGCCATAAAATCAAGGAGCAGATGCACTTGGCGAGAGTCATTATTACAATACGGGTTATGCCAGAAGACACTGATGTGGATTTGGACAACCTGCTTGAACGTATTAGGGAAAATGTCCCAGAAGGTACTGATGTTAGAGCTAATGAGATTGTGCCAATTGCCTTCGGTCTCAAGGCACTTCGAATTAATCTAGCACGAGATGAATCTCTAGGTGGAACTGACGACATCGAAGAGGCAATTGGTAACCTCGAAGGCGTTTCACAGGTAGAAGTTGAAATCGTATCACGAATTTCCTAGAACTGGAATTTCACTGACGGCTTTCGTATTTTATTCCACATATCGGGGCCAATTTCCAATGGCGCCCGATTTTGTATCCTAACTTATAGTTTAAATTGACATGCTCCCCGCGGCTATTAGAAACCGTCAGTTGGTAGCCGGTTATATGGGATGAGCAATACTCATTAATGATAGTCTGTGATTCATGACGGAATTGCATAGTCCCGAGGGACCGTCTTCGCGAATAGATTATCCAACCTATCATCTGGAGGATGCGGTAGAAAATTGGTCGAAGTTATACTTAAAGTCGCAGAGGCTGAGCACAGAGATATTGGTAGATTCATTGTCCGTATTGATGCGGTATCAATGGAGAAGCTTGGCGTAAGAACAGGCGACATCATTCAAATCAAGGGGAAGCGCGTGACTGCAGCTATTGCGTGGCCAGCATACCAAGGCGATAAAGGGCGCGAAATCATTCGTATGGATGGTCGTATCAGAAGAAATGCCGGTGTCAGTCTTGGAGAGAAGGTGACAGTAGCAAGAGCAAATGAAGAACAAGCCCGTAATGTGACTCTGGCACCCACATCAGTCCCTATTCGCCCAGAGCCAAGATTTGAGGAGTTTGTCAAAAGAAAATTGCTCAATTGTCCGGTTACGCTGCAAGACACGGTATTTATCCCAATCCTCGGTAGAGCCATTCCATTCAAGGTCACTTCAGTCAAGCCTGCAGGAACAGTAGTT
>DAOWDY010000129.1 GCA_030638785.1 Candidatus Thorarchaeota archaeon | reverse complement strand
TCCTTCAGTATTGGTAACTCAAGAGAAGAAGCCTTGGAAGGGGATGCAAAGATTGTTGTTGCATTCATTGTGGCTGGTTCTCCTGATGTTGTTCTTGAACGACATGATCTAGATATGGATGCGTGCAACAAGGTTCGTGCTCTTCTTGGTGAAGGCAACTTCAAGGATCTTCCAGGTGCAATCACTGATGAAATGATTGATGCCTTTGCTGTTGTTGGAAACAAAGCCCACTGCATCAAACGCATTGAGGATCTTAGTAAGGTTGGTGTAACACAATTCGTTGTTGGTTCACCAATTGGTCCAAAGAAGAGTGATGCAATAAAACAGATTGGTAAGGAAATTATCCCACACTTCAAGAAGTAACCTCAAGTGATAGTAGAAAGTGCTGTAGTGGCCTCACATAGGCTATTACATACTCTCTAGTCAAAGTATTATCCAAGCGATTGAAGAACTCTACTTGCCAGGAACCAACTAATGTCTCCTAGCTGTTCATGAGGCATATAGAAGATGGAGTTCTTGTCATATAACAGCCTAACACTTGCAGGAAACTCTTCATCAGCTTCTTCGAACACAAGTAGCACCTTGACCATTGGAAGAAAAGGCAACTCAAATGCAGCATCTCCAAAATCTGCTTCCTTAGCTCCCAATTTCTTCAACGCTTCAAAGAGCTTCTCTTTGTTATTGACAAAAGCATCAGCTAAGGCTTTCACATCTTTCTCATCGAAACTATATCTGCATGCCCAGGATCCACTAAGTGCATTATATTTCACCCACTCATTCGCTACGCCTTTGTCCTGAGATTTGCTGTGATAGTAGAGATGGGGAATCACTCGACTGGTGCTAGTTTTCTGGTCTGTTAGTAGATCTAGAGTTTCTCCTGTTTCAAAGTCCACTCTAAGTCCCATGATGTCTACATACTCGTTGCCAAAGCCAAACTTATTTCTGAGATTACGTATATCCTCACTGAAATTCTTCCAGTTCCAAAAGTCTGAGCTCTTATCGAACTCCTCAATGTTGAACCTAGCAGCTAATTCTCGTGCTAGACTCGCCCAGTATTCTATAATCTCGTCTACCATTGCAATTCAGTTATAGGTGGCTACCGAGTATTTTCAGTCTTTCTCAATGTCCTTTTTCTTTCTCAGGAGCGGATCGACAATCTTCAATTCCAGTGGCCTCACAGACTGCATATCGTGCATTGTATCCTGCAACATGGAGTAAGGCGTCTCCCACTTCTCTATCCTTGGCCATTGAAGCAGTGCATGGGTAGGAATGATGTGCCTTTGCTATCTCATCAAAGAGTACATCTGTATCAGCGATTGATTTGCCTCTGATTTTCTGACTGACATACCAAGTACAGCCACATGGCGCAGACCTTAGAGGACCAATCTCTGCAATGTCAGTTCCTTTCATATCCACATAGTGAATAGGTTTGCCAACCTTGTAAGTTTCCATGAATTCGTCTATCAATTTTCCCTCCCCGGGCTCAAGGGTACAGAAGGGCTTCGGGAAGGCATACTCAATGCCAATCTTGTCCAGTGTTTCCTTCACCTGTTCTCTCAGACCTGGAGGTATCCAGGTTGGGTCCTCGATTGGAGCAAGAATTGCCTTCGCTCCAGTTCTCTCAATGATATAGTCGATAGATGCCAGGAGGTCATGATGGATTGCAACGACAAGTAATAAATCGCACTCATTGAAATTCATGTCTTTGAAGTATTCTTCTGCTTCCTCAATCATTGTTGGGGAAGGTGGTTCTACTTGATGTATTCCAACAATATCTCCCACGTATGAACCGTACCCCTTCCTGCATTCAGAGCAGACAGGCTCGCACCCTGTACAGAAGTTCTTGAAGTTGATTAGATTCCCCATAACCCGTTCGGCGAAGACATCACCATAGATAGCCGCTATTCGCAAGAACATCACCTGTGAAGTAGCAAACATGGACTGCAATTCCTCAAAAGGGTGATGTTTGCGGCTCAACACCTGCCACAACGAAAACGTGATATGTCAAGGATATAGATGCGCAATAGTCTGATAGATTTGAGAATCTGGAGCATAAGAATATGGCACTCGGTGATTTTCTCTTCCCACATGTCGAACTCAAGCTTGTTGTTGCACCATCTTTCGAAGCTGATATTGCTGCTACTGGTGACAAGTTCTCTCAGGAATATATTCACGCAGCTGCCAGAGTAACACTGCATAAGAGTGATCTACAAAAGCTAGGTCTACAAGATGGAAAGAATGTCAACCTGAAGAACAAGGTTGGGAATGTCATCGTACGTGCGTTTGGGAGTGAGAAGGCTACTGAGGGTTTCGCTGTAATGCCCCCTAGTTCTTGGGCAATGGCCCTTGTTGCAGTTCCTGTTGAAAAATCTCCTCCACAAATGCATGGAGTATCAATCACTGCTACACGCTCGGACGAGGATGTCACTCATCCTGAGGCTCTTCTTGATCCTTAATGGTTTTAATGACCTTGTCTGTCTGTCCTCGTTCTAGCTGAAGATGTGTACGCGGTTTTTTCCTGAGAAGGTCTCTCACCCTCTCAATCGCTTTCATTGCTACTTCCCTCTCTCCATCCACCGAGTCCCAAGCACTCGCTTCGGTAATTCGTACACGAGGTCTCTCGACCGCCTTTACAACAATGTCTCTCTCAAAGACGTTACTCGGAGGAGGACCCTTTCCAATTACTGCATCGAAGAACACCTTTCGTGATCTTTCCCATTCTCTTGCGCGCTCTAGTTCTTCGACCACGTAACCCTCTCGAACAACCTCCAGAACATCATAGGGACAGGAATGCTCACAGGCACCACAATATACACAGCTCTCGTCAAGAATAGCGATCTTGTCTGCGGTACCAGTTGGATAGATAGCCTTCGTAGGACATATGTTGAAACAGTTGTTGCATCCTGTGGGATCACATTTCTCCAACTTTATAATCCGGACTTCACCAGTGAATGGTTTTACAACCTCAAGTGCATCGTATGGGCATACTTCTGCACAGAGACCACATTTTACACATGTGCTGTCTTCATGTTTGAGCGTTCCAGAAATCTCTGGTTGCCTAATCGTTCTCTTACCAGATTCAGTACAAGTGATCTCAATCGCCTCATCAGGGCAAATATCTGCGCAAAGGCCACAATAGTCACAGTGGTCTTCGTCCACCCGGATAGCAACTGCTGGTCGGAATTGTGGGGGTTCTGCCGAATCCGACCAGAAGATCTTGATTGCTTCAGGACATAAGATTTCACAGAGCCCACAAAGAGAGCACTTGTCCTCGTCAATCTTGATAGTACCTTTCGCATACTCTTTTCCCTGATATATAACGCAGTCTTCTTTCCTGTCAACCTTAACTTCTGCGTGAAGTGACCCTGTTGGACAGACCTTTTCACAGAGTAAACAAGGTGCACATTTTTCCTCATCTATCTTGTGAGTGCCCTCTATTCGATTATACTCATTGATTGCGCCCTCACCCTCATACTTGGCTTCGAACGCTCTGAATATGCATGCGGAGTCACAGAGTCCACAGAAGGTACAGGCTTCAGGATCTACATTGACTAGTGGTGCGCCTTCAATGAGTCCTGATGCGGTTTCCTTCACTGGACCCATAGTGATTGCCTCCCATGGACATGGAAGACAAAGGTTACACCCAACGCATTTTGATATATCATGGTCAAGAGACCTAGTGAGATGTGATGTCTTCCAGGTCAGTCGAACTTTACCATCTTCAACATCCATAGAGATGACTGGCTTCTCTCCAATAGATAACTCGCGTTTCTCCATGGTTTCAACCTCCAGTCGCTTTCTCGCCTTTGCTCGAGGTTTCCTTACCAAGAGGACCAATTCTGATAATGCTATTCACAAAATCCGTCATCTGTTCTGCAAATCGATCTGCCTCAGAAGCAGATGCACTTCCAAAATACAATCTAGTCCTATCTATGCCTGCGGCATCTAATACTTCTTGAATATTCTCAGTTCTACCCTTGGCGTCACTGGCCCCTGAACGGTAATGACAGTCCTGAATGTGACAACCCATTACTGCAACGCCATCTGCTCCCTCGGCGAACGCGGTCAGAAGAGTATCTGCATTCAAACGCCCGGTACAAGGGACTTGTATCGGAATCACATTAGGTGGATATCTCATTCTGGCCGTTCCTGCTCTATCTGCGGCACTGTATGCACACCATCTACACAAGTATCCGACAATGGCAGGTCGATGTGGATTAAAGGTGATTGCAGCCTTAGTTGCACTCTCAAGTTGCTCATTAGTAAGGCATGGAAGGTCAAGAGCACCAGAGGGACAAGCCGCGACACACGCCCCGCATGCTCGGCATGCTACCTTGTCAATCTCAGGTACCTTTTCACCATTGAACTTGATTGCTTTCGAATTACAGACTTTTTCGCAGAGTCTGCATCCTATACATAGGTCAACATCAAAGGATGGAACACAAGCGTCAACGATGACATCGCCAGAAGCAAGCAAGGTCTTCACCTTGGAGGCGGCAAGTCCTGCATGTGCCACCGAATCAGCAATATCTTTCGGACCTTGAGCTGCACCCGCAAGAAATATTCCCTTGGATTCAGTGCTACTCGGTGCTAGCTTGAGATGTCGTTCCAAGAAGAAACCATTCTCGTCAAGTGGTACCTTGAACATCCTTGAAATCTCAACATTGCTTGGGTCTGGGTCCATCCCAACCATGAGAACAACGAGGTCCACTTGCATCTCTAACATTTTACGAAGAAGAGTATCTTCTGCTCGTATGGAGATCGTATCAGATACAGGGTCCTCTATTACTTCTCCAACCTTTCCCCGAACGAACTGGACTTTGTACTCCTTTGCCGCTCTCACATAGAGTTCTTCCTGGCCTTTACCAAAGGTCCGCATGTCGGTATAAAACACATAAGCATCACTATCAGGCAGTTGTTGTTTCAATTGGATGACTTCTTTTACCGCCTCTGAGCAACAGGCTCTACTACAGTATGGTCTGTTGAATCGATGAGAACGACTTCCGACACATGGAACGAAGACAATCCGACGCGGAGGTTCTCCGTTTGATGGCCGAACAAGTTTTCCTCCACTAGGGCCTTCCGGATTCATGAGTCGTTCCAGTTCAATCGAAGTGATAACATCCGGAAATTCGCCATATCCGTACTCTTCGACAATAGTTGGATCAAAGGGCTTGAATCCTGTTGCAACAATGACCGCTCCAACATTAAGGACCTCTGTACAATCTTCTTCTTTGTATCGGAGGGATTCCGGTTCACAGACGCCTGCACATGATTGGCATCCAATGCAATTGTCGATGTCTATGTATGGTGCAATTGGAACTGCATCAACTGTGGGTCTAACCATTGCCCTTCTCTTTCCAAGACCGCTGTTGTACTCATCTGGAACATCAACAGGGCAGACTTCTAAGCATCTATTACATCCCGTGCATGATTCAATATCCACAAACCTCGCTCGTTTGTTAACTGTAACTTGATACTGTCCAACTCTACCTCGGACACCAGCAATGTCTGCAAGGGTCATGATTCGAATGGAGGGATGTCGCCGAGCTCTTGTCATCATTGGGCCTAGAATACAGATACTGCAATCGAAGGTTGGGAAGAGCTGATCCCATTTGGCCATATGTCCCCCCAGAAATCCTTCCCTCTCAACGATAACAGTTTCAATTCCTGCATCTGCGAGCTCGAGAGCTGCAGTCAGTCCTGCTACTCCTCCACCAACAATTAATGCTCTCTGGGTAATTGGTAGTTCCTGAGTTGGTATCGCGAGAGCGTCCTTCACCTTGGCAATCCCAGTGTCAATGATTGCTGCAGCCTTCTTTGTTGCGGCCTCAGGATCATCATAATGGACCCAACTACACTGTTCTCGAATATTCGCCATGTGGAGGTGCCCAGGATCTAATCCCGCCTCCCGAACTGCATCTGAGAACAAATCACCATGAAGAAGAGGTGAACAAGCAGCTAGAACAACTCGTTTAGACTTGCTTTTTTTAATCTTATCAACTAAATCGTATACACCCTGTTCAGAACAGAGGTGAGCATCGACTTCTACGACAGGGATACCATCATCCTCATACTTCTTCCTGAGTGCTTCAATATCAACAGTTTCAGCAATGTTCGAGCCGCATTTACACAGAAAGACAGCTAGCTTGTCTTTCTTCTTGCTCTTTGCTTTTTTTTTGCGGCTCAGTTGAATCACCTGAAAGGCTGAGTGTTCAGTCTCACAGCTTGCTACGGTGCCCATTTCCGAGTATAAGGTTAACTCTAAGGGACACAATATGTTTCTGCACCCACCGGATAATTCTTGTGGAGAAAATTGAACACCCTGAGCAGTCACATCTTGGACACGGAGGACCTGTTCTTTGAAGTTAAACCCAATGGAACTCTATAATCTTCTACCCAAAACAAACTGCAGACTATGTGAAGCCAAGACTTGCATGGCGTTTGCCACAAAACTCGCTTTAGGTGACGTATCTCCTGATGAGTGTCCACCTCTTTTGGAAGAAGGATTCCAAGAAAAACTTGAGAAGATAAGAGAGATGGTTGCACCCCTTCAATCAGCAGCAGAAACTGGGGTGAAGCTTGACGAAAGTAAGTGTACTGGGTGTGGAAATTGTGTTGTGGTCTGTCCGGTTGATGTTGCAGCTGAACCTCCAACAAGTGAGGGCAAGGCAGCTATGGGCACCGCCACCGTATTTAGAGTCGAGAATGGTATCTCCAAGATAATCAACTTGGAGAAATGCCGAAGATTTCCCCCAGACCGACTCAACTGTCGAGTCTGTGAACAATACTGTTGCACCGATGCAATTGAGATTTGGTAGGTGAATGAAATGAAGGATTTAGTCTGTAATGGATGTTCTTTACTCTGTGATGATGTTTCAGCAGAAATTGATGGTGCAGAAGTCAAGTCTCTTGGATTGTGCAGACTGGGGCACGCGCATCTTTCAGAATCGCTCAAGACACTGACTGCTTCTGCAGTTATCAGAGATGGGGGAAAAGAAGATACTGTTTCTATTGAGGAGGCTGTAAAGCAAGCTGGTGAAGCTCTTCAATCTGCCAAGCAACCCCTACTCTATGGTTGGACAACCACATCCAATGAATGCATCCAAGAGGGTCTGGTATTAGCTGAGCATCTAGGTGGTGTATTCGACTCACCTGTCAGTCAGGGTACAATCCAGGCCATGTCCCATGATATTCACTCCGGGAAACTCGACATCGACCTAGAATATGTGCGAAACAATGGTGAGTTCATCATATATTGGGGAACCGACCCCACTGAGAGCCTTCATAGACATCCGAGTAGATTTGCTGTTCTACCACGTGGAGAGAAAATCCCCGAGGGTATAGAGAGTAGAACAATCGGTGTAGTGGATGTTAGAGAAACTGAAACTATGAAGATGGCGAATCATCGTTTGATTATTTCAATTGGTGGAGATAGTGAGTTAATTGAGGTTCTTACTTCTGAGGTGAGTGGTAAATCATCAATTACTGGTCCGGTTCAAGGTATTCCTGCCCAAGAGCTACTAAGCATCGTTAGGAAACTTCAGACCTCTGACTGTACTGTCATCTTCTACGGCAGGGGTATTCTTAATTCAAACAACGCCGATGAGAACCTGACAGCCATTGCAGGTCTAATTGGTGCAATCAGAGAGAGCGGCAAGGAAGCATACGCATTACCCATGTTCCCGGAAAGCAATGCAATGGGCGTTGTTAATATTGCTGGAAATAAGCTAAAGCAAGATCTCACCTCGCTTCAGAAGTTACTAGCAGGGGAGTTTGATACTACACTCGTTGTGGGAGATGATGCGTTAGCAATACTTCCAGGACCAGCCGCAAAAGCTTTAGCTCAGACCAACCTGATCTATATTGGTCGTCCAGGAACCTTTACCGATAAGAAAGCCATGATATCGATATACTCTCCTGATGTCATCACTGGAATCCCGAACACCATGACCCGACTTGACAATCAGCCGTTCAATTTCAGTGCATGGACTAGGGATGATGTATCAGAAGGAATGCTTGGTATCTTGTCCAAACTAAATGGTTTTGTGAAGAAATAACTTGCATTATACCGATGAAGGAGAATTACATAGAATGAAGATAGCTGTTGCAGGCAAAGGCGGCGTTGGCAAGACTACTGTAGCTGGCACAATTGCCAGATTCCTTGGTAGAGATGGTTTGCGGATACTTGCTGTGGATGCCGATCCCAGTTACACACTCTGGTCCGCACTGGGAATTCCAGAAGATGTAGCAAACAAGATTGTTCCTCTCACTGAGAATGAAGAACTCGTTGAGGAACGCCTTCAGATTAAGGAGGTGGGTCCAACTTCAACAGGGGTTTTCAAACTGAATCCTCGGGTTGACGATCTGGCAGCTAAATTCGCAATATCAGGTCCCGATAATGTCAGTCTATTAGTAGCTGGTACAATTGATTTGGGCGGGTCTGGTTGTATGTGTCCATCAGCAACGCTTCTGAAGTCGTTGATGCGCCATCTAGTGATTGGGACAGATGAGGCTTTCATCATGGACATGGATGCAGGTGTTGAGAATCTTGGTCGTGGAACTACACGCGGAATGGATGCCTTGCTTGTTGTAGCTGAGCCCGGTCGTAGAGCACTCGATATTCTGGGTAAGATTAAGAACCTAGCTGCTGACATCGGTGTTGGAAAGGTATATGCAGTTGGTAACAAAGTTGCTACTTCTGAGGATGCAGAGATGATTCGCGAGAGAGTCGAGTCAGAGGGAATTCCCCTCTTGGGAATTGTTCCACTTGATGAGAATATTAGGGCAGCAGACCGGAAGGGAATGGCACCCATTGACTTAGACTCTAACTCTCCTGCTATGATTGCAATAAAGGAAATCAAAGACCAATTGGTTAGTTTAGGACATTAACCTTTGAAAACATGCATCGATAGGTTTTGAAATCTATTTTTCATTCAAATTGACTATCTGAAACAGACAAAAACCTCTAAGTTACGACTTTATTTTATACTTAACTACGTTAATCATCGTCGGATTCATAACTTTTTAATGGGGAAATGTTTCAGCCAAACACACTACGCATAGGAACTGAACAAGCTATGAAGAAAAAAGTACACTTCAAAGCAGAAGAAGCGGACACGGGTTTGGGTCGTTTCAAAGGTCTCGAAGTCAGAATCGGTGAGATTGTTGATGACGAGTGGGACGAGTCTATGGGCCCTACACCAATGCCCGGACCAACAACTCTGCGTTCTTGGGATCATAAGATCCTAACGAAATACCAGCCTTCTTACATGCCCTATTGTCAGGTATGTTGCCTTTGTACAATGGGAAAATGTGACTTGACTGGAACCAAGAGAGGTGCTTGCGGTATAAACATGAAAGCCCAACAGGGACGAATTGTTCTAGCAGCAGCCAATATAGGCACAGCAGCGCATCTAGCACACTCTAGACATTTGATTGACCATCTTATTGACGAATATGGACCCAGGACCAAGCTTATACAAGGCCCTGGTACTGAAATACATGCTCCAATTTCACGGTTAGTCACAGGAATGCGCCCTCGGACTTTAGAGGATGCAAGCATTATCGTTGACTACTGTGAGAGCCAGCTGGCTCATGGTCTTTCTGCAACAGCGACCGGCCAAGAAGGGAGCTGGTTGGATTTTGAGAGCAAGGTCTTCCATATAGGAATGATTGATCATCTCGCATTGGAAATTGCAGATCTTGCACAAGTTTCAACCTTGGATATGCCACAAGCAGATCCAGATGCACCACTTGTAGAGGCTGGAATCGGTAATATGGACCCAAACAAAGCAACTATACTTACGATTGGGCATAATATTATCCCCGCTGCTGCTATCACAGATTACATCACTGAGAAAAGACTTGGTGAAATGGTTGAGGTGGGTGGAATCTGTTGCACCGCATGGGATATTACGCGGCGAGATCCAACTGCGAAAGTTATCGGTCCTATTTCTTGGCAACTCAGATTCATTCGAGCTGGAATGGCTGATCTCGTTGTTGTTGATGAGCAGTGCGTCCGAACGAATGTTGTTGAAGAGGCCCAAAAAGTATTGGCCCCAGTCATTTCCACAAGTGACAAAGCAGTAATGGGACTCCCTGATAGGTCAGACGACCCAGTGGACTCGATAGTTGAGGAACTGGTTACTCGTAAGATACCTGGAGCTTACATCACTGACCATAAGAAGGTTGGAGAAATAGCTGTTAAAGTAGCACTGGCGATGAAACCAATTCGTGCAAAGAAGAAATTCTTACCCAGCAAGAAGAAAATCCAGAAGATGGCAGAAACATGCAAGAAATGCATGGAATGCGTTCGTGCTTGTCCAAATGATCAGAACGTGCAAGAAGCAGTTCTTGCTGCTGCGACAGGCAATATGGAGCCACTTCGGGAGATTTACAACAATTGTATCGGATGCGCGAGATGTGAGTCAGCTTGTCCCAATGAATACGACCTTCATAGCTGGATGGTTGTAGCTGGAGAACAAGACTGTGCAAATGAAACCTACATGGTGCGAACCGGTAGAGGTGCTATTCAAGATACTGAGATTAGAAAAGTAGGTCAGCCAATTGTCTTCGGCGAGATCCCTGGTGTTATTGCACACGTAGGCTGTGCCAATTATCCTGGCGGTGGCCAAGATGTACATGATATGGCTGAAGAGTTTGCGAAACGACGATTCATCATAGTGACTTCTGGTTGCGCGGCAATGTCTGCGGGCATCGTGAAGGACGAGAATGGAGAATCGATCTATCAACGTAGAAGTGGTGATTTCGATGCAGGAAGTGTTGTCAATGTAGGGTCTTGCGTGGCGAACTCTCACATTGCAGGTGCTACAATCAAGATTGCAGCGATATTTGCGAAACGAAACTTGCGTGGTAATTATGCTGAGATTGCCGACTACATCTACAACCGTGTGGGTGCAGTAGGAATCTCGTGGGGTGCGATGTCCCAGAAAGCAGTGGCTATTGCTGCTGGATTTTGGAGGCTTGGAATTCCTGTTATTGTCGGACCTCATGGTTCCAAGTATCGCAGAATGCTTCTTGGAAGAGCAGACAAAGAGAGAGACTGGATGGTCTATGATGCACGAACTGGAGAGAGAATGTTGACCGCTCCAGGACCAGAGCATCTCTTCTATGCAGCAGAAACTGTTGCTGAAGCAAATGTATTGACCGCAAAGCTGTGTATTCGTCCTAACGATACAGGCAAGGGTCGCTCAATCAAGCTCAGTCACTACGTCGACCTTCATGAAACAAACTACGGATTCTTCCCTGAGGATATCTGGAAATACATTCGTCGTGATGCAGATATTCCAATCACACTCAAGGATAAAATCCTAGGACAGATGAAGGACAACAGGTGGAAGGAGCGACCAACTCCTGACCCAACGCTGCTCAAGGAGCAGATTCATGGAGGTGGCCAGTAATATGATGAAAGCAACACCCTGGCAGACTGGTGAAATCTGTGGTACAGATTCTGCCAAGGCATTGACCAAAGCTGACGTTCTCAAAAGGGACTTGAAGAAATGCAAGAAACCCCTCTTGATTGTCGGTTCAGAAACCAGAACCGAGAAGTATGGCAAGGGTACAATGTTGGACTACATCATAGAGTTGTCAAATGCAGGGAATATACCTGTTATTGCAACTGGTGGAGTCATCAAAGACTTTCTAGAGAAGGGCTTTGAGAATGCAAAATCCGTAGGTGCTATGGAGATGGCCTATTTCCTACAGGACCCCGAATGGAAGGGTCCACACGGAACTGGCCCATACGATATGATCTATACCTATGGTATCCCATATTTCATGCAGTGGACACTTTTGTCCAGTGTCATGAATTTCGCCCCGGAGATAACACCTATTGCTATCGGGCGACACTTTCAGCCCCATGCTAAGTGGTCTTGTCCAAACCTAAAGGAGAAGAACTGGCATGTGTTATTGAAAGAACTTGTAACATTGGTGGGAGGAGGTAGTACATAACATGTCATTCGAAGATATACCAGTAGACATCGGAGTCGTCTATGAAGGCGAACGCGTACGAGGCAAGGACATGTTCGTGGAGCTCGGCGGTCCAAAGATGGAGAAGAAGTACGAGCTTGCACTAGCACGAGAGATGGACGAGGTTGAGGATGGAAAAGTCGTCGTT
>DAOWDY010000232.1 GCA_030638785.1 Candidatus Thorarchaeota archaeon | reverse complement strand
TGCAGTCCAGATTCCTCCGCATTCCAAAATCCAAAATAGATGTCCACGGGCCAATAGTATTGAGAGAGTACCCGAGCAAGTTCAAGTGTCGTAGCCACTCCTGAACCATCATCATTGGCACCTGGAGCTACTTCTACAGTATCATAGTGCGCACCTATCAAGACAACAGGTCCACTACCACCCATACTACCTCTAAGACGACCTAGTACATTGTCATAGTGTCCAATGACTTGTCCAACAACTTTACCGTTTGTCACGTTGTACAGCCTATCAAGTATCCACTCTTTGGTGTCTTCATTACCTGATGTGCCATAGAGCTTAGGACCTATCTCAGAGAACTCTCGTACAAAGTTCGTATACGATGAAACAGAAACGCTCTCGTAAACTTCTCTAGCTCTGTCAGATGCGTAGACCAGACTTGCAAGTGTAACCTCCTCAGATTTGTTATCAAGAACCACTGATTGAGCATTCCCGGTACTGAAGGGCATAGGAATCAGAAGAAGTGCAATTATCGTTACTGTCAGTAATTGTGCTGCGTTTCTTCTTCTAGGATTGATAACGGGTATTCGCACCATGAGATGTTCCAGCCTGTTTCATGCTAGATTATATCTCTTATCGCTATACTTCTCTCTAAAAAGCACATGTTTTCAGCAAAACAGTAAACTATGGAAATTCTCGCCGGGTTCTTCGACTCAAGGCATCTTTTGCCTGCAACTCTCGGAACAAAAGCCTTTACTCGCTTCTACCGCTGTAAGGAACGGTGGTCCTGTGATGAAGGTAGCCATGGCTCAGATTAATCCAATTGTCGGCGATATCAAGGGAAATCTCTCCAAAGTCATAAAGAGAATTGAAGAGAGTAAGACGCTAGGTGCCGATATCGTAGCGTTTCCGGAGATGGTCATTACTGGATATCCCCCTCTGGATCTATTGCACGAGAATGCCTTCATCAACGCAAACAAGGATGCCATTCTATCACTCTCTGAGGAAACCAAGGGAATCGTTGCTGTTGTTGGATACGTAAACTCTGACGAAAATGGGCACCTCTACAATGCTGCTGCAGTTTTTGAGAATGGTGAACTTCACGGGGTAGTTCACAAGACACTCCTCCCAACCTATGATGTGTTTGATGAGGAGCGATACTTTGAGCCCGGTACTCAAATAGAACCACTCAAGGTGACTATTGATGACAAAGAGATACTGATAGGTGTGCAGATTTGTGAGGACCTCTGGGATGAAGACTACGATGTGAAAGTGACAGATGTCCTTTGTTCAAAAGGTGCAAATCTAATCATCAACCTTTCCTCATCACCATTTCATGTTGGTAAGCAATTCGAACGAGAACGACTTGTCATAGAGAAGGCCACGAAGAATAAGACCCCTGTGTTCCTAGTCAATCTAGTTGGAGGCCAAGATGAACTAGTCTTTGATGGCCGGAGCGTTGCAGCAGATTCTAGAGGAGAAGTAATAGCTCTAGGTACACAATTTGAGGAAGAACTTGTCATTACTGAATTAGACTTAGAGAGTGGTGAAGGGGAACCTCTTACCAAGTCCAGTTATGATGAAGAAGCGGAGATGTTTGGAGCTCTAGTTTTGGGTATTCGGGATTATTTCAGAAAAACTGGATTCAAGAAGGCTGTACTTGGATTGAGCGGTGGTATAGACTCAGCTTTGACAGCATGTATTGCAGTAGATGCATTGGGACCTGAGAATGTGATTGGTGTTTCAATGCCATCCAAGTATTCCAGTGACCATTCTAAGACCGATGCAGAAGAGCTTGCTGAGAATCTTGGAATCAAGTATATCCAAGCGCATATACAGGAAATTGTTAACGCATATCATTCCACACTAGATGCGCCTCTTGATGAACTTCGTACTCATTTTGAGGTTGATATTTCACAGGATGATCCTGTAGCTGATGAGAATATCCAGCCCCGCGCTCGAGGAAATATCCTCATGGACATCTCAAATCGACTAAAGGATCTCAGAATTCTTGTCCTGAACACCGGAAACAAGACCGAGATAGCCCTTGGATACTGCACTCTCTATGGAGATATGACTGGAGGTGTTGGTGTTATTGGGGATGTCAGTAAGATCGAGGTATACAAGCTCTCAGAATATGTAAATCGCAAGGCTGGAAAGCAGGTCATTCCAAAGGGTTCAATTTCAAAGAAGCCCTCTGCAGAACTCAAAGAGGACCAGTTTGACCCATTTGATTTTGATATTGTGAGTCCGATGGTTGATGAGATTGTTGCAAACAGACGCAGTAAGAAGGAACTCCTAGAAATGGGGTATCCCAGTGAAGTAGTTGAAGATGTCTACAGACGCCTTCGTCTATCAGAGTACAAACGATGGCAGGCACCTCCATGTATCCGAATAACAAAGAAATCGTTCGGGACTGGATGGAAGATGCCTATTGTAAATCATTTCAGAGAATGATACTATGTACCGAGTATCACTCTCTCGAT
>DAOWDY010000104.1 GCA_030638785.1 Candidatus Thorarchaeota archaeon | reverse complement strand
TATTAGAGAGGCTTGGGGCCAATCTCTCTCGCCTAATCATTCTCTCTCCTCCTTCCAGCGTTGGTTCCCAGCCACTCTCTCTCTCTCTTTCTCCTTCCTATCTCCTTAGCTCATTGTTCTCAATCTGTTGTCAATCTATATGAGCGGAGATCCAACGATTGGTTTCTCGAACCCAATATACTTATATCCTATTATGTAATATTATTTAATAAGCGGGGCTCACACCTAACCGCTACATCTCTCTCAAACCATCTGTTTCTTGTGGGCCCCCTGACCTCCTTCTTTTGAGCAAACATTAAAAGGTACACCAAGGACCGCATCGGTCGGAGAGAGCGTCTTGTCAATTGCAAAGAAAGCCGTCGATAGTACAATTCGAAAAATATTGGTCTACACTGCTGAAATTATAGCATCGATCTTTTTGCTGATCTTTATTTGTCTGCCACTGGCTTTCATTGTGCCAATGTGGGTTCAGCGTGTGGCTCTAGGTACACCCATCGCTGATCTATGGGTTAATCCCGTGGCATGGTTTGGTTCATTCGGTGCTGTTGCTGTCACAATTCTTCTAGCAATTGGGAGTCTAGTTATTGGCTATCCCTATGTGATGAAACTCATCCCTGGAAAGGCTAAGGATGCTGAACCTACTCCTGAGCCTGTAGTTGAAGATGAAGTTGACGAAGGGGAATCTGAAGAAGAGACTGAAGAACCCTCTGAGGAAAAAGAAGAAGAAGTTGAAATTGCTTCAGAAGATGAAGCAGATGCCACCGACGAATGAGATGCGTAGCAGTGGATAGTCATCAGAGCTTCTGGTGACTACCCGCTATCTACATTATTTTGATATTCCAATCTTGTCAACTAGATTCTGAACGACGGCTTCAAACTTTTTCGCGACTGTCGAATCTGGTTCTTTGACTACAAATGGAGTTCCTTCATCACTAAGTGTGATAACTCGTGGGTCTAGTGGCAAGGTACCTAAATGATCAATTGAATACTCCTTAGCAGCTTGTACAGCGGCACCTTCACCATATAGCTTGTGTGCCTCTCCACAACTTGGGCAAATGAACTCCGACATATTCTCCAGTATACCTAGGATCGGAACGCTCATTTTCTTCACTAGCTGAATTGCCCTTCTCGCATCTAGGACTGCAACTTCTTGAGGAGTTGATACAATTACCACCCCAGATATATCGGGTATTGATTGTAGGATGCTAAGAATCTCATCTCCCGTACCTGGTGGAAGATCCACAACAAGCACATCGAGATCGCCCCAACTTACATCCGAGAGGAATTGACTGATTGCACGTGAAACTAGGGGGCCTCTCCAAGCAACTGCATCATCAACCTCCTTGAGGAGGAAACCCATGCTCATTACTTTGATTCCCATTGGCCCAAGAATCGGCTTGATTTTCTGACCATCCGTTTCAGGATGCTGACCTTCAAGTCCCAATAGTTTTGGAACATTTGGCCCATAGATATCAACGTCAAGAATTCCTGATTGTAGACCTAATTTTGAAAATGACATCGCAAGATTTGTGGCAACAGTTGTTTTACCCACACCGCCTTTCCCTGAAAGAACAACGATCTTGTGTTTGACATTCTTCATAGACTCTATAATCTCGGGAGGGATTATTACTGCAGACATTACCTTCGCCATCTTGGGCAGCCTACAAATCCCCATAAAAATTGTTAGATACAGCTAAGATTCGAGTGGAGTTATTGCCGTGTAAAAGCATCATAGAGGGTTCTTGCTAGTGCTTCGTCCCTTGCTGCAATGAAACTCATTCTCCTATTCATCTCGAATGTTTGAGAAAATCGCTTTCCTTCTGAATCCAGAACATATCCTCCTGCTTCAAAGACCATATGAGTTCCGGATACATGTACAATGGGTAGTATCCCACGAAGATCAATCATCGCATCCAATCCCCCGGAAGCAGTCCAACAAAGGTCTAGTAGATTACTTCCAGTACGTCTCATATCATAAACTGCCTGGAGCGTCTGAAGTGACTGACGTCCAAAATCACCAACTAGCTCCTTCTTTGTGTCGTAAGATATGATGAGTCTTGAATCTTCTCTCTCTAAGATTGGTTTGATGGGTTTTTCGTTTTTTGTTGCTCCCTCTCCACTAATTGCTACATATATCTCATCAGTGAAAAATGAATCAATGATACTAATCTCTACATCATCGGTTGTCATATGCTCTGTGAAGGGAACTGCTGAAATCCCGACTGAACAAAGAGGGATTCCTCTTTCAAGATTAGTGGAACCATCTATCGGATCAAGAATCACAAGATACTCTGGATGAGTCGCAGATCTGATCATCCCTTTTTCTTCAGTGAGTATGGCGTAAACTGTATCAGATGCTTGAAGGACAGCCACAGCATTATCCTCAGCTGACTGGTCCAATAAGAGTGTCTTGTCTCCAAAGGGATTTTCTTCACCTGTTCTAAACGTTACAGAATCTAGGTTCTCAAGAACAGTTTGTTTTGCAACTTCTGCTGCTTTCTTCAGATCCTGCATCACGGTCATAGGTAGAACCTCTACTTCTCATAATTAGCGGGGTCTCTATAATCCTATCCGTGAGCTGCAAATGTTTAATTGCTCGAGATTAGAGTCATGAGTGTAAGAGCAAAACTGGTGCATAGACAATGGGCTTTCTAAGCGGTAAAAAAAAGGTGGATGCCGAACGCGGCATGCTTGAGATTAAGGGCACAATGAATGCCTTGACTCTTCGAACTAGACGACTTGAAACACGTCAGGTGGAGGAACAGGCAAAGGCTAAGGAATCCATGGCTCGCGGAGACCGTACTGCAGCACGTTCTCATCTTAGTGTTGTAGTTGAATTAGAGAACAGACGAGGCCGCTATCAGCAGCAATTTCTCACACTTGAAACTGCTTTGATGAATATAGAGGAAGCAAAAGACCAGTCTGAGGTTCTACGTGCATTTACAGTTGCCAATGATGCTCTAACCTCTGCTCGTGCAATGTTGAATCCTGGTGAGATTCAAGCACAACTCGACAAGCTGTCACAGTCCTTTGAAGAAATCTCGATTGCTGGTGAACTTCTATCTGAAGATCTATCCACTTCAGATATGAGTGTGGATGCAGAGGAGAGAATCGATCGACAATTGGATTCGATGGAAGCTGAGATTCTCCTCGAGAAGGAAGGAGTTCTTCCTCCAATTGGAACCAAGGAATCAGCTACTCCTGAAGCCGCTCGAGAAAATAAAGAAAAGAAGATTGATGATCTACTCGCAGATTTAGAACGCGAGGCAAAAGAGGAACGAGAGCGCGAAGCGCAAAAATAAAGCCTCTTGAATTAATTAATCGGTTGTGACGTGTTAGATGGGTATACGACTAGTTGTTTTCGATTTAGACGGTACCTTGACGACTCATAATAGTTCATGGTGGCAACTGCATCAGCATTTCAATACACATGAAGAAGGTGGTTTCTATTACGATCAGTACTTTGCAGGAGAAATTGATTACCAGCAATGGGCTGACCTTGATGCAGCATTATGGAAGGGTCAGAAACTCTCAGACGTGGAGAAATTAGCTGATGAAGCAGAACTAATGCCCGGAGCAATTCAAGTTGTTAAGGACTTGAAGAATAGCGGAATCCAAGTAGCTGTTCTTTCTGGCGGAATTGACATTCTTGCAGAACGCATTGTCAAACGTATTGGAATCGATTATCTCCTGGTGAATAAGATACATCATGAGAATGGAATCATTACTGGTAAAGTTGATGTGAATGTGGGTTGGGGCGGAAAGGCAGAAGAAATCAAACAGGTCTGTGACCACTTCAACATTCCCCTCTCAGAAACCGCTTTTGTTGGTGATGGTAAGAATGACATTGCAGTTTTCCCTGTTGTGGCATTGTCTATTGCATTCAATCCTGAAGATGATGAAGTTGCTGAGGCTGCCTCAGTGGTCATTAGGAAGAAGGACCTCAGAGAGGTCCTCTCTGTCATCCTCCCGAACCAGTGAGTAGTAGAACGAACACATAGATTTGCAATAGAATAATCATCATTCCTTCAAACATGTCAAGTTTTCTATCATCGGTGATATTTCGCTTAAGGAACCAAAGGCTGCCAGCTAGAACAATAATCTGGAAGAGGACATACCTGTCAAGCGGAATTGGGACAAAGATACCAATACCACCTACTACAAGGAGTGTGATCTGCAGAACTCCTCCAATAAGATTTCCAATTGCAAGTCCCACTTTACCCTTTGTAGCAGCAATCACGGCAATTCCATGTTCAGGCAGTGCACCAGCCGCCCCTAGAATCAAAGCAGCGATGTACACAGGGTTTCCAATAGATGCTACAAGTTCGTGCTGCACTTCCAGAAGTGTTTCTACTGAGAATGTAAGCATTTCACCAGCAAAGAAGATCCCTATGAAACCTATTACCATCAGTATGGTTGTATCTCTCTTAGAAAAGTGAGGGATTATCTTCGGTGGTTTCTCTATTGTTTCTCCGACCTCGCCTTCTCTCAGAGAGAATGCATATACAATGTACGAGAGGAACAGAAAGAATGATGCTTCACGTGGAAAGTAATGCACGTCTCCAGTTGCCGCTGTTGTCGCAAGATCTAATATTCCCAAAGCAAACATACTCACTAGAGCAACAATTGTCCATCTGATTAACACAGAGTCTTTCCTAATGACTTCCTCAGGAACATCCAAATCCCCTTTTCCTTTAGTAGCTATTACAATTGTAATGCCAAGGAGAAGCATGTTGAATCCTGCAGCTATCAATACTGAAAGGATTGCAATATCAAGAAGGTCCTGGCTTTGTTGAACATAACCACTGTAGGCTGCTAGACCGCTAACTACTGCCTCAGGCATGTTGCTAACCAGACTTGACAAGAGGCCCGCGATATAGGCGGTATATCCTCTATGCCCCGCGAAACTCTCTATTCCCTCAACTGCCCACCCAGACGGTCTGAAGGCTAGCCATGTTCCCATGACTAATCCCAGAGTTATCAATAGATTGACTTCAACACCAGTGTGAACTGGACTGAAAAATCGAAAGTAGAAGAACGTTGCAATTAGAATACCCGCCACTACAAACTCTATCTTACCAGCACCAAGCGCGCTTTTCAGTGGTTTATATTCTAGATGTGCATCTTGATTCTCTTGTTCCAATCAGAATCCTCCGTCTTTCTATACAGAGATTTTACTCTTAGCGGATAAACCACTCTATTAATGCTGTCCTCCAACGGACGCCTAAGCCTGGCGGTATTTTACTCCTGAGCCAGTATTGAGAACAACTACTTCCTCATCATAATCAACTTGTCCCGATTCAATGAGATTGCTCAAACCCGCAAATCCTACCGCTGCCTCAGGACAGACATCCAATCCCTCAAGTTTAGCAATCAGACTCATGGTAGACGCTATTTCGTGTTCCGCAACGGCTACAGCTCCTCCACTTGAGCGATATAATGCATGCATAATCAACCTTCCAGCAAAGGGACTTGGAACCCTCAAACCAAATGCCTTGGTTTCTCCATTTAACCAAGGTTCTATTGTATCTGCACCGGTTTCGAAAGCTCTCACAACTGGAGCACAACCCCCACTTTGAGCAGCATACATTCTTGGTCGTTGCCTTCCAATTAATCCGACGGCTTCCAATTCATCAAGACCTTTCCATATTCCAATCAGTGCAGTCCCTCCCCCAGTAGGGCATACTATTGCATCAGGTAACGACCATCCCATCTGTTCTGCAATTTCAAAAGCTAGAGTCTTCTTACCCTCGATTCTATAGGGTTCTTTTGTTGTGGATAGATCTGTCCATTTTCCGCCTTTCTCTCTCATCGCTGCTGCACTATCAGAAATTGATCCCGGATTGGAAGTTGTTATAGCTCCGTACATCTGACAGTCTTCAAAGAAAGGACGTGGTGTATCTTCAGGCATGAATATGTATGCGGGAATTCCTCCAACCGCAGAATATGTACTAGTTGATACTGCGGCATTTCCCGCAGAAGGGATTGCGAATGCTGTAGATCCCAATTCTGCATGTTTTGAAATTGCAACACACAGTCCCCTATCCTTGAAACTAAGTGTTGGATTTCTTGATTCATCTTTGACGCGAAGCATTCTAAGTCCATAATGTGTTCCTAGACGTCTAGTCAATACAAGAGGTGTCCATCCCTCTCCAAGACTGAATACAAAAGAAGGAGATATCACTGGCAATACCATAGAGTACCTCCACATCGAATTCACAGCTGCAGGAAACTCTTCAGACTCGACAGCCTCCATTACCCGGTTTAGATGATAACGAGCAAATAGAGGTGACCCGCACACACAGATAGTGGCTGGTCTCTCCGCAGTATACTGCTTACCACATTCAGGACACTCAAGGTGTGATAAAGAAGAAATCACCTACAAACCCCATTCATACTTACGTGAACACGTACCGTTATATCTATCTACACATTATTGCATCTCGTTAAGGTGACCTAAACTTGGTGCAGCTGAAGCGAATGGTTCTACCCTTTACGTCTCTGGTTGGATTGGAGCGATTAAAACTCGCACTGATTCTCAATGGAGTGAACCCTCGCATCGGCGGCTTACTGGTTTCAGGCCCCAAGGGAACTGGCAAAACAACACTGGTCAGAGCTTTTGCAGATCTTCTTCCTGAAGTCGATGTTGTAGAAGGATGCAGGTTTGGTTGTAATCCTCATATCGAGAAGGCACTCTGTGAAGACTGCCAGACACGGACTGAATCTGGAGAGAAATTATCTTCAATTAAACGTAAGATGCATGTTGTCAACCTACCTCTTTCTACAACTGAGGATCGTTTGATAGGATCTCTTGACATTGAACGAGTCCTTAGAGAGGGGATTCAGGCATTAAGACCTGGAATCCTTGCTGAGGCTCATCAGAATGTACTATATGTTGATGAAGTGAACCTCCTACCAGACCACTTGGTAGATGACCTTCTTGATGCTGCTGCCACGAAAGTCAATGTGATTGAAAGAGAAGGAATTTCAATTTCACATCCATCCGATTTCGTTCTGATGGGATCGATGAACCCAGAGGAAGGAGAGCTTCGTCCTCAACTTCTCGACAGATTTCCTCTGCATGTTGCAGTTGGAGCAGAGCACAGTATTGACGATAGAATGGAGCTTGTGCGGAGGAATTTAGACTTCGAGCACAATCCTGATGATTTTATCAATACATGGGAAACTGAACAGAGCCAATTGAGAAACCAGATTGTAAAGGCAAGGATGTTGCTATCTGAAGTTGAATTACCAGAATCCAAACTTCGAGCTATCGCTATGGCTACAGATGCGTTAGAAGTTGATGGAGTACGCCCTGACATCATTATCAGTAAAACCGCTATTACCCTTGCTGCATTCTTCGGTAGGTCTGAAGTGGATCTCGAGGATATGCAACTTGCGGCTCAATTGACTCTTAGCCATCGAACTCGTCGAGGTGGACTTCTTGAACCCCCCACGTCAAATGAGATTGACCAAGCTATTACAAAGGCAGACGAAGTGGTCCAGAAGCAAGACAAACGAAAATCACCAACCGAAACCGAAAAGGAATCAGATGAGAAGACTGGACCCCGACATAGTGGTGGCAAGTTCGGAAGGAGTGGAAAAGTCGGTGAGATGAGCATGGGTGAGGATGGCAAAAAAAAACGCCGACTAAAATAAGAAACCCACGAGGAACTCCCATTCAGGGAACCATCTGTACAGTCATGATGGTGGTGTCATTTGCATATTTTGCGTGGCTAGCAATCAGTCCTTTGAACCTTCTCTGGGGTTACTCCCTAGGAATGTTCCCGACTAATATCGAATTGTACATTATCAACACAATTCTCTACATACCCCTAATCTACTACACTGTCCGTCGATGGCTAAGGACTATGATGAAACGACAAAGCGGACCTGCAGCGGGAATAGACACAGTTGAACCAGGTCATGCTGAACCCGAACCTGGCGATGAATGGGGACGCGCAACTCGACCTTACAAGGCAAAGACTGAAACTAAGGTTACGGGCTCAAAATCAGAATTACGAGAATCATTTCTAACTGTTGATGCTGCCTTCTACGTGAAGTTACCAGATTTTGATACAGGAGAATCCCTCTTCGAAACAAAAGACCTCAAATCTAAGGCTATGGTGAGGTCTCGTGTATCTTCAGGCGGGTGGATGAATAAACGAGTGAGTTCTAGGGCAGTAGGTTCTCTCAAAGCAAAGGAGTCCCTGAAGACTGGTCGACCCACAAGGTGGCGAAGGCCAGTTGGCGAAGTCCGTTCTATTCATCTACCATCAACAATAATGGCTGCAATAACAAGGATTGGGAAAGTTTCCAAGGGTGAGCGTCTCAAGATCGAGAGTGAAGATATTCGTGAGAGCGTGCACTCTGGCAGAACACCGCTAACAATACTACTTGTGCTAGATGTGAGCCTCTCAATGAAAGGCAGTCTGAAAGAAGTGAGAGGGCTTCTTGAGAAGATTGAGCAAGAAACTAGGGGTTCAAAGGATCGAGTGGGAATTATTGCGTTCAAGGATAGTGGTGCAATTGAGATTCAAGCACCGACAACAAATTGGAATAAGATTTACAGAGCCATGACCCGATTGAAAATCTCTGGTCTAACACCATTAGCTGAAGGACTCATGAAATCGCTTGAGGCTATCAAGCGCGAACGAATGAGGAACAAGGACGTGGAACCTCTGGTTATCGTAGTTTCTGACTTTGCACCCAACATCCCACTTGCACAATCTGTTGGCCCTGGCGAAGCGCTGTACACTCCGATAAAGGACCTTGTAAAAGCATCTCGACTTCTTCGTAAGCAAGATGTACGGTTAGCAACAATTAGTGTAGATCGCAGTCATCGCAAGTGGGTCAAGTTCATGAAACGACCATATCACGAAGCCTTGGAGCTTGCAACTGTTCTACGAATGCGGAAAGAAGGATTCAATGACATTATTGAAACTATTCTAACAATACATGAATTCCGACAAAGTTTTGGTGCTTTTCTAATAGCTAGGGCAGGTGGTGGACGGGCATATCTAGCTGTGGAGCTGCTGAAAGAGAAATCGGTGCTTGGAACGATTCTATCAGCTAGCAGGTCAAAAGCTCAGCTTAGTGTACATAGATTAAAAGAAATTGAGGCATATATCGATCTATATTGAGTCTACCCTCTCGATTAGGTTATTAGTATGGAATTCGAGGCTTAAGTGCGCATTTAGCCTGATAAGCCCTAGTGTCATAGTGAGTACTGAGAGCCCTGTTCTGGGTCTTCGATGAACGTACTTTTCATACATTAGGTACAGGGCTAGTGCGCACCTTCAATTCAAATTGAGGTTGTGTTGTATGCTCCCTGGCAAAGTCCCTCCGCAGATTCTACAGTCCCATGTGTTCAAGTACCTAGGCAAGAGCAATCCTGCCCTCATTCTAGGACCTGCACTCGGTCAAGATGCATCATTGATTCGTTTTGGCAATCGTGTTCTTGTTGCATCCACAGACCCTATCACTGGTTCAATAGAAGACATTGGCTGGTTGGCGGTTCACATTAATGCGAATGATATTGCGACTTTTGGAGTTGCACCTACTTGGTTTCTCAATTCTATTATGCTTCCTGTAGGAACGACACCTGAGGATCTTGGACATATTATGCTGCAGATGCACGAAGCCGCTACATCGCTCGATATCACTGTGGCGGGTGGCCACACAGAGATTACTGAAGACATCGACAAACCCATCGTTGCTGGATTCATGCTCGGAGAAACAGGTGAAGATGAATACGTTACATCCTCAGGTGCAACACCTGGTGATTTTATCGTCATGACAAAATCTGTTGCCATTGAAGGCACTGCAATCCTAGCCTCTGAAGGACGAGCATACCTTTCTTCCAACCTCGGGATAGATATCGTTGAGCAAGCTCTTGCTCTACGCGACAATATCAGCGTGGTGAAGGAGGGTGTCACTGCTTTCAAGACGGGGCATCTTTCAGCAATGCATGATCCAACTGAGGGAGGACTATCAAATGGATTACACGAATTGTGTGACGCAAGTGAAGTTGGATGCAGAATCCAGTACCAAAACTTACCCATACATCATTCAACAGAAACAATCTGCAATTTCTTGAAGGTGAATCATCTTAATCTCATAAGTAGTGGTTGTATGTTGATGACATGTGATTCACAGAAAGTGGATGAATTACTAAAATCGCTCAAATCAGTAAATGTTGAGGCCTCTATAATTGGTGAAATTCGAGATAATGAATCCGAAAGAATAATCGAATTTCCAGATTCGGAATCAAATCTTGAGAGACCAGAAACTGATGCACTCTGGGGAGCACTCAAGAAGTTTACTTCTTGATAAACCCTCGAAGTAGTTCTACTTCGTTATCCCCAACTGATTCTATAACTATAGGTGACAATGAAGCACAGTCTCTTTCCATGACCGCGTTTACATCCTCACTGGGCTTACCTTCTCTCTCTATCCCCTCGAACCAATAGTAATCACGTCCATGGGGATCAACACGATGTATGACACGATTAGTCATTCTTACTCTTGCAGGGCGGGTGACCTCTAAAGGAGTACTCTCAGTTACATCACATGGATAATTCAAGTTGAGAGCATCAATGCCAGGAGGAAGTCCATTCTCTAAAACCCGTTTGATAATGTCTGCTGCCATTTCACACTCTGCATCATAGTTCCGTGCAGTCCCGTTCGTATTGAACCAATCAGCAGGAGGTGCCTCTTGGGATATTGCAATTGCAGGATACCCCTTCAATGCTGCCTCATATGCAGCACCAACAGTTCCACTGGTGAACATGCTCTGATACCCAATATTTGCTCCAGAGTTAATTCCCGAAACAAATAGATCGATATCCTCCACAAATGAAACAGCTAGAACGACTGAATCTGCTGGTGTTCCATCATGAGTGATCAATCTATAGCCATTATCCATCCCTCTGTCATTGACCCGTAGAGGACGATTCAAAGTCAACGACTTGCCAGTTGCACTTCTTTGCCCCTCAGGGACCACTACTGTCAATTCTGCAAACTCTGCAATTTTCTCTGCTAGTTTCAAGAGACCTTGACTATACGGACCATCATCATTGGTGAGGCAAATTTTAGGCATCTTATAATCACCCGGTGTATTTTAGCAGTGACAAATCATTCACTGATAAGAATGACGATAGTGAAAAAAATAAGATGAACCCGGAAACCGTCTAAGTTTCCAGATTCTCAGATATTCTTGAGGTCTACACATCGAAAATTACAGGTCATATGCTTTCAGCGTCTTGCGCTTGTTATCTCCGCAACGTTTGACAGCAGCATCGAAAAGTTTCTCGATCTTATTATTCATGGCACCGTAGAAATCACTGCCGACTTGTACATTCTTCCTCTTCGCGTAGTCCTGAATTGCTTTCTTTACTATGAAGGTCACTTCACAACCATCCTCCAATTGCGAATCGTTCCTAACTGTGTTTTAACGTCCTTATAAGGCTTCTCAGGAACCTTCGATTTTGGCGGTTTTAGACCGATTTGAGCACATATCTATAATTGTAATCGATCTTCAATTATATCCATAATTTTCTCAGCCGCATGACCTTCACCATATGGCGAATGGATCCCAGACATCGGTCCCTTCCCAAGAACCTCCTTGATTGTAGCTGGAAATTCTTGTGGATTATTTCCGACAACTGTGACATGTCCTGACTCAACAGCCTCTGGACGTTCTGTAGAAATCCTAAGAACAAAAGCGCGTTTATCTAATGCTGGAGCTGTTACTTCTTCTTGAATGCCCCCTGAGTCTGTCAGGATATATTTGGATTTCATCATGAGTCTAATAAAATCAAGATAACCTACTGGTTCAATTATTCGAATTCGTTTCTCATCTTTGATTCTATCAAGCAATCCAAATTCCTTCAGTCGGGCAACTGTTCGTGGATGTGCTGGGAATATGATTTCATCATCCAATAATGAAAGCCCATCAATCAACCCTTTCAATGTACTTGCATTATCAACATTCTCCGCTCGATGCAAGGTTAGTAAAGCAAAATTCTCCAAGTCTAATGCAATTTCTTCAACAGGCTCAGCTGATATCTGTGTCACAATTCTTTCTAACGTATCAATCACAGTATTTCCTGTGACGTATATTTCTCCCCAAACATGTTCCTGTTCTAGAATCTTTGCGGATTGCTCCGTGGGTGCAAAAAGAAATTTCGATGCATGGTCTGTCAATCGTCTGTTGTGTTCTTCCGGCATTCTTACGTCATAACTTCGAAGACCTGCTTCTACATGTCCAACTGGTATATTGAGCTTAACCGCAGCAAGTGCTGCAGAGAGTACTGCATTGGTATCTCCCTGTACCAGAACTACAGTTGGTTGATATGATTGCAATTCAATTTCTATTCCTACCAGTGCTTTCGCTGTTTGTTCTGAGTGGGTTCCTGAGCCAATTTGGAGATTCTTGTCAGGTTCTCTAAGAGAAAGATCCTTGAAGAATGCCTTACTCATATTATCAGAAAAATGCTGCCCAGTGCGGAGGAGAAAGTGATCAATCCCCCTCTTTTCGCCCTCTTGCACAACAGGACCCATTTTTACAATTTCGGGCC
>DAOWDY010000211.1 GCA_030638785.1 Candidatus Thorarchaeota archaeon | reverse complement strand
ATATGTCCATTTATCAATGCTTCATATAACGCTGCTTCGTCAACTACCTGTCCCCTAGATGTATTGATTAGAATCGCATCATCTTTCATCAAAGATAGTTCTCTCTCAGATATCATCTCTCTCGTTTCAGAAGATAACGGGACATGCAATGTTACTATGTCAGATTCTTTGAGTAATTTTTCCAAGTCAACTCGTTCTGCTTGAAGCTCTTTGATTGCAGTGTCCGTTATGTCTGACTCTGATCTTGAATGGAATAGGATGCGCATATTGAATCCTAATGAACGACGGGCAACCGCGTAACCAATCCTTCCCATACCTACAATCCCAAGAGTCCTCTCAAAGACATCAACACCCAGAAGCATTTGAGGTCCCCATGCAACCTTCCACTGTCCAGACTTGACAAAGTGATCTGCCTTTGCTGTTCGCCGTGCAGTTGCCATAATGAGAGCCCAAGTAAGATCTGCAGTTGTTTCAGTTAGTACTCCTGGAGTGTTGGTTACAATAATCCCTTTCTTCGTAGCAGCTTCAATATCGATATTATCAAAGCCAACAGCATATTGGGCTATTATCTTAACATCAGGAAGGGATTCAATTAGGGTTCTGTCAATCTTATCAGTGAGTAATGAAATGATTCCTACACAACCACTGGCCCTCTGAATAATCTCCTTGTTATTAGGTGGGAATTCATCTTCCCATACATCTACCTCAAACTCCCTCGTTAGCCTCTCTAAGGCAACTTCAGGTAATTTTCTAGTAACAAACACTCGCTCTAACATGGATAACCTGTATCACTTGATGACAAAAAGTATATCGGAGTGTGCTGCCATCTCAAGAAAGAGTAAACTACTCGAAAATGGTATCCCCTGCGGTGAACCTACCTCTTATTAGCGATTCAGAGTAACTTACTCCAAGAGTCGGTGACGACTTCTACTATAAACGGGTGAATAAGGTGAAGATGTCCAGTTTTGAGCTTCCACGCAGTGCCATAATCGTGTTGGACCGTCTAACAAACGATGGACCAATGACACCCAAGGACATCAGCAGCAGAGTTGATCTCGCTCCTCGTACAGTATCCTTTGCGCTGAGGAAGCTTATAGGTCAGAAGCTTTGTAAGAAGATTCCCAACCTTCGAGATATGCGCCAGCCACTCTATCTGGCTGATAGCGAAAAGGCACAGGAGCTTCGAATGAAGTACGACCATGTCTTCAGACAGGTACTAATGTAATGATGGAATCGATAACAAATCGATTCTCATTTCCTTCTTTTTCCGTCACAGTTAAGTGTTATACAGAATTCTGAGATTTTGTTGTGAAATAATGGCGCACGAGGGATTAACTGCAGTACTTGTCATTCTCGGAGTGATACTGATACTAGGTTTCTATTTAGGACCTAAGAATGAGGTTAGGAAAGTTAAGCGCCAAGAAGGGATGATTATGTTGATTCCCACAGGCGTTTTACTGATCATTATCGCTCTTGTTGTGTTCTCGGGCATTTTGGATGGAGCCCCTTAGATTTCATTGAATGTCATACTTACCAATTTTAACAAGATGGCTACTGAAACCATGTCCGCTGTTGTTCCCGGATTGAGAGTATTTCCATCCGATCTTAGAATACTATCAAGTTCATCAAGTAGGTCTTCTGTACTACTTTCATCATGACTAACCTTCATTACATCCTCTGCCAGATGCTGAATCTCCTGGGCCTTTTCAAATCCCGCCTTCTTGATAATCAGACCATCCGGTTGTCGAGATAGCAGCCATGTGAAAGTTCTCACGATACCCTCTTCCAAATTCTCAAGGCTGTTGGCATGTGTGTCCAAATATGGATAGGTTTCTCTCAAAGTTAACTGGAAATATTCTGACCATTCTTTACTGATTGGTTCAACATCAGCTGATAAGAGGAAGAGTTTCTTGAGTGTAAGATCATCCTTTCTAATATTTTGCAGGACTCGTGGATTATCGATATCATACCTATCGTGAATATCAGTCCACGTTTGTTCTTCCTTATTCCTGGCACCACTAGGATTAGCTAGATGGAATGCTCTGTATACATTCAGTGTATCTTCAACAGATGTACTGTCTAGAATAATCTTAATCCACTTCTGTAAATCATCGATGTTGAGTTTCTTGTTTTCTGAAAGAGCTGCACTAGTTGCCACAACAACTGGAATATAGAGTAGAATCGTGCCAAGAATTGTATTGCTCTGATTGAGCCCTCCAAAGACATCTTCTGAACTTTCTAAGATTAGCTCTCCTATTCCTATCTCTCTCCCCTGAATCTCAGAATTTGCCAATTGGATTCCCCTTGTAGCTGCAAGATGGAGGCCTCTTCCCATCAGAGAAGCGCTAGCCAGAAAGTGTCTGTAACCGGTATCTGAGAATCTTCGAAGCCGATTTACGTTACCCGGTTTTGGAGAGCTTACTTCTAAGAGAATTGATAGCTGAGCACAACTGGCCAACGTCCAAGAAATGTCTTTCATTGTTGCAGTTCGAATGTAGTCCTACTTATCAAGTTCCCGTAGATGCGGAAAGGTAATTAATCCGGTTCATTTTACTCAGATGGTTACTATGAGTCTTTCAGCGAAATTGACCTTTTCACAAGTGGGGATCTTCATATCGATTATAGTCTACCTTGCAGTACGTGGATTCTTTGTTATCCTCAATATTGGTCTCTTGTGGACTCAGGCTGGTGGATTCCTAAGTATTGCATTTCCACTCATCCCAGTGATGGTCCTCGGGTTTGCTGCATGTGTCGCTTCATATGGTTTTTCATATCTAGGGCTTTGGGTAATGGATAAGACCCAGCATCTTCTCGGAGCATTCTTCATTCTTCTTGGTGTAATCCTTGTGCCTGGAGGACTTGGTGTTTATTCTTGGTTCTCCTTTCCGCTGCTAACTTAGATCCTGAGAATTTCTGGTACAATTTCTGAAGCTTTGCCTCTCAGGACGACATCTGCAAGATCATCACGATTAGATCCTTTTAGATTAATCAGGATAATCTTGGCTCCTGAGTTCTTAGCAATTTGGGGAAGAAATGCCGCTGGGTAAACGGAAAGACTTGTTCCAACTACTAACATTAAATCGGTGGATCTACTTAATTCGATGGCTTTCTCCATAGCTTCTTCGGGTAGAGGTTCGTTAAAGAGAATTGCCTCAGATTTCAGAATCCCGCCACATTTGTCACAGTGAGGTGGAATCTCTCCCTTTGCCACTCTTCTATGAATATCGTTTCCTATGAATTCATGACGACAATCAAGACAATATGCTCGGAGATAGTTTCCATGAAGTTCTATCACATTCTTACTGCCAGCGGACTGATGAAGATTATCAATGTTCAGAGTTATTACTCCAGCTAGTTTCCCATCATCCTCCAATCGTGCAAGTGCTTTGTGTGCATAGTTTGGTTTTGCTTTCAGGATTACTTCTGCGAGCTCCTGCCCCATTGTCCAGAACTTAGATGGGTCTGCTAGGAAGCTATCAAGCGTGGCGTATTCATGTGGATCATACCTCTCCCAAAGACCGCCTTCGGAGCGAAAGTCTGGAATTCCAGAGTCTACACTGATACCTGCACCTGTATAAGCAGTGATTCGAGTGGCGTCCCCAACAAGTTTTCTGGTTTCTTCGATGAATTTAGTATCGACCATCTCACTCAGAACCATAGATTAGCACTCTTTTTATTTTCGGTCTATTCAACTAACAAGATTAATTGGGTATACCATGTCGAAAGCTTTTTCTTCTTATAATATGGAAAATGAACGGAGTCACTGAGGGAAGCAACCTAAACTTAGTGGGTAATGTCGATACATATTCGGCATGTGTCTCAATGTGATTGTCAGTGTGTTAGTCAATCAAAGGCAGTGAATTAATACAATGCCAGAAGAGAAAGGTGAGAGCAAAGATCCCCTCGATTCAGCACCAAATTCCGATGTTGTCCCTGAAAACGAGAAGATCGAAATGACCCCCGGTTTAGATGATAAGACTGAGGTTTCTGTAGACTTCGATGAAGAAGAAGTAAAAACAGAAGATGGTACTTTCGAGATCCCTCTAGTTGATGAAACTGAATTGGCACTTGAACAGGAAATGGAATCCACCAAAGACCTCTCAGACAGGCTTCTTCGTCTACAAGCTGAGTTTGACAATTACAGGAAGCGAATGGATCAACGCTTTTCAGCAGCAACTCAATATGCTAGTGAAGGTATTCTTCTCAAATTGCTTGATGTCTTTGATAATCTTGAGCGATCTCTTCAGGCAGACTTTGAATCTAATCCAGAAACGATGATGAATGGAGTTCAAGCAATTCATCAACAGATGAAGAAAATCTTCATAGCTGAGGATGTGCGACCTATCACTTCATTAGGACAAAAATTCGATCCCTATTATCAGAATTCAATTAACATCATCAATGATGAAGACCAACCAGATACACTGGTCGTGGAAGAATACCAGCAGGGCTACATGATCCGAGATCGAGTACTACGTCCGGCTGCTGTGTGTGTTAATAGGCATACACCTCCGCCAATTGAAGAAGAATCTGAGGACAAAACAGATTCTGATGAGGCTTCTTCAGAAGAGATTGAAGTCCCAGTTGAAGAGCCAGAGATCAAAGTTACCGACGAAGAATCTACAGAAGAAGATGACTACACCGAAGAGAAAGGTGAGCAACAATGAGTAAAGTAGTGGGAATAGACTTAGGAACAACGAATAGTGGCATCGCCTACATGGTGGGCGGAAAACCAACGATAATTCCAAATGCTGAAGGAAAACGACTCACTCCATCTGTCGTAGGAATCACTCCCCAAGGAGAAATCATAGTTGGAGACCTTGCAAAACGACAAGCAGTTTCGATGCCAGAACGTACCGTTAGGTCTATCAAACGACATATGGGTGAAAACTATGACACAATAATCGGTGAGAAGAAGTATTCCCCACAAGAAATTTCAGCCATGATTTTGCAGAAACTTAAGAAAGATGCGGAATCATTTCTTGGTGAACCGGTAAAGCAGGCTGTAATCACAGTACCTGCATATTTCAATGACAGTCAACGACAAGCCACAAAGGATGCTGGAAAAATAGCAGGACTTGATGTACTCCGAATAGTTAACGAACCCACTGCTTCTGCACTTGCATACGGTATGGAGAAAGGAGAAGAAGTTAAGGTGCTTGTCTATGACCTTGGAGGAGGAACCTTTGATGTTTCAATTCTGGAGATTGCTGAGGATGAAGGAGAACTCATCTATGAGGTTTTATCAACCAGTGGAAACACAAAACTTGGTGGGGACGATTGGGATGATCGAATCATCAAGTGGATGGTAGAGGAGTTCACTAAAGAGAGTGGAATGGATATCACGAAAGACCTCTCAGCAATGCAGAGAATTAGAGATGCCGCCGAACAGGCAAAGATTGAGCTCTCTACTGTAATGCAGACGAACATCAATTTACCATACATCACCGCAGACCAAACTGGTCCCAAGCACATCAATATTGACTTGGCAAGGTCTAAACTCGAGATGATGACTGATGACCTTGTTCAAGCAACTATTGGTCCAATCAGACAGGCATTGAACGACGCGAAGCTTGAACCTGAGCAGATAGATAGAATTCTGCTGGTTGGTGGAGCCACAAGGATGCCAGTGATTCAGAATATGATTCGTGCAATGTTCGGGAAAGAAGGTGACAAGAGTGTCAATCCTGATGAGGTAGTCGCTCTAGGAGCAGCAGCTCAAGCTGGAGTTCTGTCTGGAGATGTAAAAGATATCTTGTTACTTGACGTAACACCACTCACCCTTAGCATCGAAACTATGGGTAGTATTGCTACACCATTAATTGAGCGAAACACCACAATTCCAACAAAGCAGAGTAAGATATTCTCTACTGTACAGAATAATCAGACCACTGTCGATATTCACGTGGTTCAAGGAGAGAGGCCTCTAGTCGCAGATAATATGTCCATGGGAAGATTCCAGCTTACAGGACTTCCCCCTGCTCCAAGGGGTGTGCCCCAGGTAGAAGTGACTTTCGACATAGATGCTAATGGTATCGTCAATGTCACTGCTATGGACAAAGCAACAGGAAATAAACAATCTATTACCATCACCGCATCCACTCATCTCTCACAGGCTGATATTGATAGAATGGTCAACGATTCGGAACGTTATGCAGAAGAAGATCTGAAACGAAAGGCTGAGGTTGAACTCAGGGTAAATGCTGACAACATGATTTACCAGACCGAAAAGGTCCTGAAGGACTTTGGCGATAAGGTTCCCGATGAACTTAGTACTGAAGCCCAACAAAAGATTGAGGCATTACGAACTGCAGTAACTGAGGACGATAGTGATAAGATTAAGAGCGCAACTGATGACCTCGAACAGACTCTTCATAAGATATCTGAAGCAGCGTATGGTGCACAAGGTCCAGGTGGCGGTGATGCCGATCCCAGTCAAATGGGCTTCGACCCATCATCAATGGGTTTTGATCCATCTTCTATGGCAGGTGGGGATTCCAGCGGTTCCGAAGACCATGATGAAGACGTCGTTGACGTAGACTTTGAGGATTTGGATTAGTTACTTGAACTCTTTGGTGAATGCTCTTGGCAGATGATGACTACTATAAATTATTGGGTGTAAAGCGCGATGCATCCGCAGCTGAAATAAAGAAGGCCTATCGAAAGCTAGCAAGAGAGCTTCACCCTGATCGCAATCCAGGTGATAAGAAAGCAGAAGATCGACTCAAGATTATCAATGCCGCATATGATGTTCTAGCCGATCCTCAGAAAAAAGCGACCTATGATCAATTTGGTACTTCTGACTTTCAAGGTGTACGTGGGGATGACATTGGTGCGATGTTTGATCAACTTTTCAGACAGTTTGGTTTTCAGACAGGACGACGTTCACAACGAGCTCAGGGAGGAGCTCCCCAAGGAGAATCACTGAGAGTATCCATATCGCTAACTTTTGAAGAGGCATTCTTTGGAATTGATAAAGAAGTCGCCCTTCGAAGAAAAATAAGATGTAGTACTTGCTCCGGGACCGGTGCGGCTCCAGGTACTTCTCCCATTCGCTGCTCATCATGCAATGGACGCGGACAAGTTACAAGAGAGATGGGCGGCTTCATGAGGCTCTCTCAGACCTGTCCCACATGCAGAGGTGCAGGAGAGCGTATTGACAGTCCTTGTTCCAAATGCAGAGGTGCCGGTACTGAAACTACTCGAATGGAACTCAAAGTTCCTATTCCCGCTGGAATTGAAAATGGCGTTGTTCAGAGGATCCGTGGAGCTGGAAATGCTGGACCCAGAGGTGGACCTCCAGGTGATCTCATTGTTGTCTTTCAAGTTGAACCCCATGATGTGTTCATCAGAAAGGGACTTCATAGCTTCATGGATATGGAGATACCTTTCTCTGTTGCCACTTTGGGTGGAGAAGTAGAAGTACCTACAATGTGGGGAACTAGCAAACTCCGGATAAAGAAGGGAACAGTAGGTGGTTCCATTCTCCGGATGAAAGGGAAGGGAGTTCATGCGGATGACGGTAGAAAGGGTGATCACTTAATCCAGGTTGAGATTCACGTCCCTAAAAAAGTCAGTAAGGCGCAAGAGCGACTTCTCAAGAAACTGGAACAAGAGAAGATCTAAATTCATGTGGTTTACTACTGTTCTTGCAACGACATCAAGATGTATTATTTCCATTAGCGTTTCCTTTCTACATCCGCTTCTATTCTAGAAGATTCGCTCTTTTGCCACGATCTGAGGAAATATTCAGCTATCATAAAAATGAGCAAGACACCAAAGGCAGTCCAGAAGTCTACGATTGAATCCGGTAGTGTTGATATGAACCAAGCTGCTACAACAATCACTACAAGTGCTACTATCTGTTTCAAAACAATTCGAAGAAGCTTACTTTCTCCATCTTCCTCATCATCGTCTGGATATTGAGCTTTACCCCATTCGGTGGCTATATCTTCTGGATCACCTAATGAGTCAAGAACATCTTGAGCAAGTTCAACCCTATCTGTTGCTGGATGGTTAGCTACCTTGTCGCTCAACGATTCCAAAATGTGTGCTCTTATCTCTTCAAGCATATCATCAGTTTCAAAGGAATCAGGTAGAATACGGGCTATACTATTCAGATAATCCTTAATCATCCGATCTACATGGTCTTCGTTCATTCCCTTAGAACCTCCAGTTTTTCAAAATAGTCGCCTAAAATCACTGAGAGTTCTCTATAGACACGGTCTCCCTCCCCGGTCAAGACATACACCTTCCTCTGAGGTCCTGCATCCGATTTTTCTTTTCTGACATTCAACAATCTCTCTTTTCGTAATCGGTGCAAGATCGGATAGAGAGTTCCTTCCTTGACTTCAAGAAGTCCATCTGTCTTTTCATTGAGGTCCCGTGCAATACCATATCCATGGATGCCGTTCTCATATGTTCTGACTATAGCTAGAACTGCATATTGAAGAAGGCCTCTCCTCATCTCTCTCTTCCAGCCGTCTTCAAAACTCTGAGCCTTCTTCAAGCAGTTCGACCTCTCACTTGAGCGACAGGATGTTTTGTTCTGATGTCCTTAAGTCTGTCTGTTAATGAGTTGGTAGAGTATCTGTATCATGACGGCGATACTGAATAAGAGAACGAAGTTCCCTCCATACATTTGACGAATATGTCCTAGGTTCTCTGATGAACAGGTAGAAGAATGATGCGATGAATCTCAGTGTGGAGCTTATAATGAGCATCCAAAAAACCGCCAGGTAAGCGCCAATGAAAGATGCAAAGACTTCACCCAACAGACCTGCTATCAGTGAGCCTGACAGGTAAATGATTCCAGTAAAAGTATTGTACACAGCTAGATGCGATCCACGTTCTTCTTCTGGTGCTACATCATAAATGTAGGCGGTAATTGCATTGACAGATGACGCGATGCAAAATCCTGCAAGGCTGTTTGCAATATAAATCACCCAGACGCCTGGAATGTTGAGAAAGTCGGAAATCGGAATACTGAAGGCGTACATAATTGGAATCAGAAACAATAAGCCTCGCCCTAGAAGTATCAATGGCTTCCTCCCTATCTTGTCACTCAATCTACCAAATGGCACCGTAAACATCACTGTGGATACAGTCATCACTGCTGATGCTATGGCAATCTCAAACAGTGTGCTGTTTAACCAAACTCTCTGCACAACGATGAAGTATGGCCACGCCATTGACATTGCAAATGAGAATAACACTGCAACAAAGGCAAATCGTCGGAAATCTCCCGGTTTTGAAAGAATCTCATGAATTGGTGGAAACTTTCTCCTCTTTTCTACTTCTCTGGGTTTCTCTTTGATCTTAAGCGATAAAATGGACGCAATTATCCCAATAACAGCTGTAATATAGAATGGAAGATAATACGCTTCTCTCCATGCTTCGACGCTTGGAAAGAGGAAAAGACCTAGTGGCCCTAAACTTTCTCGAATAAAAGGGATAAGTAATGGAAAGCCTGCGATGAACCCTGATAGAAGTGTAGCTGTTAGAGCTGCAATATTCGTAGCAACTCCTAATCTTCCGAGCTCATCCCCACGATTCTCCTCCCCCATAAGTCCGCCGATTAATGATTGCCAGGTTGGGATCTGGATGCTGAAGAGAATTGATTGAACACCGTACATTACAATCATATGGAGTGGAGTTTCAGCCCAGAGAAAGAGCAACACCATGAAGAGACCTGTCATTGTGCCGAATGCTACGAACTTCTTCGCTTGCCCCACCTTATCGGAAGTTGATCCCCAAACAGGTTGAAGAATTGTAGGTGCAATATTGCCAACACTTCGGAAAGCTCCTAATTCTGCCAGGTTGGCTCCCATATCAAGCACATATGTAGCAAGGAAAGGCGCGTGCATCCCTAGAGCACACTGTGTAAGTGCTCCTACTAAATACACACTAGCAGGAAGTTTCTGTGGGGATTCTTCCGACTGGTCAGCCATGTAACATTCCTCTAATTGATTTAGAATGCCGGTTCTGAAGTCCTCTTAACTCTGGTCATGTTACTAAAGAAATTCTAATTAGGCTGACCACGAAGGTTATTTTGATGAAACGAAATATAGTCAGTCAGAGTGAGCTTTCATATGCTCGATACAAATGTATACCGACGCCGACTTGATGAGATTGAACATCTTCTTCAGAAGAACAATGCTGATTTTGCTTTGATAACCCCCTCTCCTGGGTACCAATATCTAACAGGATCTCCCTATCAGATGCATGAACGATTAGTAGCACTGATAATCCGGGCCAATGAGGATCCCCTGATTATTGCACCTTCATTCGAGGTTTCTGATCATGAGAAGAACACATGGGTGTCAAAATTCATCCCTTGGAATGAGGATGAGGACCCTTACACTCATCTTTCTGACACCTTGGGTGACAAGAGGAAGTACCGGGTTATGTTTGATGAGAAATTGCCTCTCGGTATATTCTGGAAAGTTCAGAAGGCAATAGGTGGCTTTGAAGAAACAATATCACTTACTCCTCACTTAGAGGGAATGCGATTGATCAAAAGCCAAGAAGAGATTGATATGATGAAGCAAGCCGGAGCGATAATTGACAAGGCTGTCATGAAAGCCTTTGAATCAGCACAGATTGGAATGACTGAGAAAGAAGTTATGCAGGTTGTTCAGAATGAAATTGCTCGACTTGGTGGATCACAGACATTTGCAGTTGTTCAATTTGGAGAGAATAGTGCACTACCTCACGCTCGTGCAGGGTCTCGAGACCTTAGAGAAGGCGACGTAGTCCTAATGGATTGTGGTTGTTCTGTTGAAGGCTACAACACTGACATGACAAGAGTAGGTATTGTCGGTGTGCCTACTGATGAACAGAAGAAAGTTCATTCTGTGGTTCTTCATGCTGCTGAAACCGCCATTGACAGATTGAAGCCAGGGCTCCAATGTGGTGCAGCAGATGGGATAGCTAGACGCGTAATCGAGGAGGCAGGTTTCGGTGACGAATTCACTCACAGACTTGGTCATGGAATCGGACTTGATGTACACGAACCACCCTACATCATCAGAGGAAACGCGCTGGAACTTGAGCCTGGAATGACTCACAGTGTTGAACCTGGAGTCTATATGGAAGGAAAATTTGGAGTTCGAATAGAAGACCTTGTAGTCATCACTAAGGATGGAGCTGATCTACTCACCTTCTCCCCCCGTGACCTCTTCAGTATCGGTACCTAATGGTTCCGCTTCTTCAGTGGTTGTATCACTCTCACCTGTCTTTGGTTCCTCAGGTTTGATATCCTTAGGTTCAGTTTTGGACATAATTTCATCAAGTTTGGATTTGTCTTCCTTGGATAGATCTTTCATGGCAGCTTCATTCTGAATCATCATAGTGTTCATAACTACATTGTACAGACCTGGGAGGACGTGTCGGGTCATCATTCTTTCATTGTAGTCCTGTTCAGCGAGTGACTTCGCTGTTTGTAGTGCTTCTTTTGTAATCTCTCCCTTGCCAACACCTGGACAGTTTTTATCACTCACGTAGAATTTCTTACCGTCGTATTGCAACGGATATGTTCGGCAAGAGATTGGTTTGAATGAATCAATCTCACAGGTCTTTGCGTCTTCATCATAAAACGAGCAAGCAACTTTCTCAGGGTCGCTCTTCAATTTCTTTGGGAACATGGTCATTGCAAAGGACTTTGGTTCGTTCTTGTCGACAGTTACCCATATTCGACCTACCGTGTTTACTAGCTGACCTTTAGAGGTCCAACGTGTAATATCCCCAATAGTAACTCCCACCTGCTTTCGCATGTGACACGCCTGAGTATCACACTCATGGCCTAAACATTTGAAATTGTATTTCTCTGGCATATTTACTCCTCATTACTCCCTTATACCAAGACGGGATGATTTCGGAACCTATGCGTCACTTAACATTTTCGCAATATAACTAATGGAATTGTCCAATCCGAAAGGTATTTCTTTATCCAAGTCGGGGCGCAACTTACAGGGCACTAAGGAAAGCACAAAATGGTCAACGATTCTTGGTATTCCAATGATACTGATTATGTAAAAGCCAAACTCGAAACATCTGATGATGGTCTTTCTTCTACTGAAGCAGCACGACGTTTGGTCAAATACGGACCCAATGAATTGGTGGAAACTGGAGGTACTAGTGCATTCCGAATGTTTCTGAACCAGTTTGCTGATCCGATGGTGATGATTCTCATCATCGCCATTATTATCTCACTGGCTACAGCTTTTATTCCTGGATCACATGAGGAGGGTGGTGTCATTGACGCAATTGTCATAACCGCAATTGTGATTTTCAATTCCATCTTTGGGTTTGTTCAAGAGTACAAGTCCGAACAAGCTCTAGAGGCTCTCAAAGAAATGGCTGCACCTCGTGCTAAGGTTATGAGAGATGGTTTCTGGGCGGTGATTGATGCCAAGGAACTTGTTCCTGGTGATTTGATTGCTCTTGAGGTAGGAGACAAAGTTCCAGCTGATGCTCGTGTCATCTTTGAAATGGGTTTCTCAGCTGATGAGGCCGCTCTAACCGGTGAATCCCATGCTGTTCGAAAGATATCCAATGCTCTACATTTGATCAGACCGGTATTAGGCGATATGAAGAATATGCTATTTCTAGGAACTATCATCACTGCTGGTAAGGGCCGTGCTATTGTGACTTCCACTGGGATGCAAACCGAGTTTGGTAAAATTGCAGAGATGGTTCAAGAAAGCGAGAAAGATATGACCCCACTTCAGATTGACTTAGATGATCTAGGAAAGAAGTTAGGGGCTGTCATTGTTGTAATGTGCATCATTGTCTTTGCAGCTGAAGTTATTCGTCAGGTTTCTGATAGTATTGTCGAGGAACTGATGGCTGCAATAGCTCTTGCAGTTTCCGCTATTCCTGAAGGCTTACCTGCAGTTGTAACTATTACCTTGGCAATTGGCGTTCAACGAATGGTGCAACGTAATGCTATTGTACGTCGCCTTCCTAGTGTAGAAACACTTGGTTCAACTACTATAATATGCTCTGACAAAACTGGCACAATCACAAAGAACGAGATGACCGTGAAGGTTCTCTATACTGATGGTAAGATAGTAGATGTCAGTGGTGTTGGATATAAGAAAGAGGGCGATTTTGAACAAGGTGGCGAAAAGATTGATCCACTTAGTGATCCGAATATTACACTTTTACTACAATCTGGACAAGTCTGTAACAACACCTTACTACAACCTGATATAGGTGGCAATGCTGACTGGTCAATAATCGGTGACCCGACAGAAGGGGCACTTCTTGTTGTTGCAGAAAAGGCAGGCATTTCTTATGAAACGACCATCAAGAAATATACCGAGATTGCCGAGATTTCATTCGACTCTGCTCGCAAACGAATGACTTCAATCACTGTGGATGAAGCCGGTTCCTATTTTGGTTTCTCGAAAGGAGCTCCTGAAATTCTTCTGTCACTTTGTTCTGAGATTCTTGTAGATGGTGAAAGAAAACCAATAACTTCTGAGCACAAAGCGGAAATTGAAAGGGTGAATACAGAGCTTGCAGATGATGCTCTCAGGGTACTTGCAATTGCTTACAGAACCATCGCTCCAGGGGTCTATGATTGGGAGCCTGAGCAAACCGAACGGGACCTTGTGTTTATTGGTCTGGTTGGAATGATAGACCCTCCACGTGATGAAGTCCGCGAGGCAATGCAGATTTGCAAGAAAGCTGGCATCCGACCTATCATGATTACAGGAGATCACAAGCTCACCGCTAGGGCTATT
>DAOWDY010000006.1 GCA_030638785.1 Candidatus Thorarchaeota archaeon | reverse complement strand
GTACGGTTTCATCTTCTCAAGTGAATCAAAATACCTCAACATGGATATACCCAAACTTCCCTCGAAGTCCAAACTTGGGTTTGAGCTGATGTCACCAAGGATATGGTCTCCAGAGAAAACTACAGCCGCATCCCTAGCAGCATAGCAGACAGAACCAAGAGAATGACCTGGAACCCAAATACACTGAAGGTCTCCAATACCTGAGGGAAGAATCTGGTCGTCTTGAACAGTATCTACAATTTCAACGGAATCCCCAAAGCTGAGGAAATAATCTGTCAGCGCACGTTGAGACCCCATAGGAGTTCCTTCGAGTGGAGCACCACACTCCTGTGCTATTCTTACATAGGAATGCATCCTTTCTTCGATATATCCATTGTAATCAGTTATGCGAGGTGCATCCAATTCATGTATCCAAACTGAGATGTCACCATTTCTAGCATCAACGATATGAGATGCTAACCCCACATGGTCAACATGGCCATGTGTTATCAATATGCGTTCAATGTCTTCAATCGAGTAGCCAACAGATTTCAGACCATCTGAGAGGGCGGCGAGGGATTTACTTGATTTGACCCCTGTATCCACCATAGTTAGCGGCTTTCCTTCAATAAGATAGCAATTGACAGCTCCTACTGCGAAAGGTGTGGGTACTTCTATTCTATGAACCCTATCTTCTTTCAACGCTTCCTCATAGCTCCTGGAAATATACGCGGAGTAGTTCTGCTACGTTCCTCGCTCGGGATACAACACCTCTGTCACGATGAGGTTTGGATCCGTCAAACATGTCAGAAATTGTTCCTAGACACCCTGCACGAATTGAATTCAGAACTGGTCTAAAGAATTCGAGTTCTGCATACTTCTTCTTATCTGCAGTCCTTCCCATCACGGTAAGAAATGCAGAAATGTATGGACCAATCAGCCATGGATGGACAGTCCCTTGATGAGTTGCTCCTGCGCGACTTTTGGGTCCACCTGTGAGGGCTCTAGAATATCCCTTGTCTTTTGGAGAAAGAGTCCTTAGACCATACGGAGTTAGGAGTTCCTCTGAAACAACTTTCAGTACGGACTTTTCCATTTCAGGTTCAAGTATCCTATAGGGGAGACTAACTGCGAATATCTGGTTGGGTCTTATTGAATCATCTTTCTCATCATCATTGACCAAGTCATAGAGATGGCCACCTTCTTCATTCCAGAAAGTCTGAATGAAAGCCTCACGAATCCAAGAAGCCACGGCTCGATATTCGTAAGGATCGCGGCCCATCATCTGTGACATATCACCCATAGCCATGAGTACGTTGTACCAGAGAGCATTTACTTCAACGCATTTCCCGATTCTCGGTGTAGCACACCAGTTTCCAATCTGCTCATTCATCCAAGATACTTCAACACCTTCGATTCCAGAGCATATGAGTCCGTCATGATCTTCATGAATATTGAATTTAGTTCCAATTCTGAAAGCAGTGATAATTGACTCCATCGTGTCCCAGATTAGCCCACGGAGAAACTCGAAATCATTTGTAGCATCTAGATACTGCTTCACCGCCATTATGAACCAGAGAGACGCATCGACTGAATCGTACTCAGGTTGTATGCCACGGTCAGGAAAGTCATTTGCAATAAGACCGTAACGTAAATGTCTTGCATACGTTTGAAGTATCTCTCTTGCATCCTTGAATCGCCCAATGGCGACCGTTAGGCCTGGATGTGATATCATTGCGTCAAGACCAATATCAACAAGCTCATGATATCCAGCAATCACTGATTTTCGGTCGGTCGAAGAACGATCAACAATGAACGTATCGGCATTATAGACCAGCCACTCTATATCTTCATTCCTTGATTTCTCGGTGAGATTGTATGCTCTGTCATTGAGTATCTTTCTTCGTTGAAGTTCACCAAAACGAAGTTTTGCAAAGTCCTTGCTCGTTGCTTTTTCTAGGTCACCTAAATCTTTCATCAGCAGCTTGCGAGTCTGACCCACTGCAAAGAGAAAGCTAAGGAAATGTTCACCAGGGTCAAGGATGGTGTGAAAGACACCTGGTATATAGAGCTCCTCTTCGTGAGGTAACCCGTTTGCCTTTTCTTTTCGATAAATCTGAGGTTTAGTGACTTTGATCTTCGATTGTGCGAACTCTGCATCAGGTGTATAAGCATACATCCATGGACTCCGTTCTCTATCATCAAATGAGAGATAGGAGTGGTCATCCATCATTTCGACTTGAGGTGTGAAATCCAGTTTGGGAGTCAATCTTGTAATAGGTCGACAGGTCTGAAGAGGTGTGACTGTGAGTACTGCCTCTTCTGTGTTCTTGAACTCGTAATTGACAACAGTTAGATTGCGACGATAGGACATGAAGACCGTCTTGTTCATTGTCAAGCAGTCCGTTGAGTATGTCATCTGCGGTAGGGGATTCAGAATGAATTTTCTAATATTTCGATACCCTCTCTGAGAAACTCCTGTTGCTGTGTGTTCGGTACCGAGGTTACAGGGCTCGTCACTAGTAGCAACAACCTCATCCAAACGGGAGAGGGTTATCCATCTATCCACTGGTGGGTTAAGGGCGGAAACAAGTAGTCCATGATTACTTCGAGTATTCATTCCAACAATTGTCGAAGAGGCATAACCACCAAGACCATTTGTGTATAGCCACTCGAATGTAACAGCTCGGTTGAGCCTCAAATCAGCGTCTTCGAGAATTATCACAGTAATGGTCTCGCTTTGTTATCTGAACCCAAACAATAGTTGTACACTTTAAGCATTGCGTGCCGTTGGGACTTAGGCCGAAATAGACAGGAACATAAGGAAGAATCATCGCGGACGCAATACTTGAATGAATGAAGGTGAGTTCAGTGACTACTCCAGACGGTCTCATGCCCACAATCCCCGAGAAGAAGATAGCCGGGCTTACTGCAAACCTCTGGAGACTGGCATTAGTTATTGGTGTAGGCCAATTCTCAATGAGCATATGGGGTTGGCAATTTGGAATTTTCATTGAAACAATAATAGAACCATGGCAAATGGGATTGACTTTCACAGCAAGTTCGATCGCAGGCCTCATAGGTGTACCCCTTTCGGGATATGTATCAGATTTCATTGGGAGAAAGAAGACACTACTCATTGCTTACATTCCAATGGCAGTTGGCTTATCGCTCCTATTCTCCTACCCTGTCTGGCCTTTTCTTCCAATTTTCTATGGATTAGCTCAGTTCGGATGGAGCTTTGTTGTCATAATGGCTAAAGCTGCTCCCGCAGATCAGGTATCTAAAGAGCGGGGAAAAGATGCAGCTAAGACTTTCTCTATGGTCCTACTTCCTGCATTTGTAGTAGATGGATTGAGCCCTGTAATCGCTTCGATTCTACTCCAGACAGGATATCCGCAACACGTCTTGTTACTCGTCGGTGCAGTTGGAACAATAGTTGCCTTTGTTGCAAGTTTGATTTTCGTCAGAGAAACTCTCAGTGAATCAATTCAGGAGAAAGCAAGGGAAGGTCCCATAATCGCAATTCGTGGATTAGGAAGAGACTTCTGGATTCTCGCAGGAGGAATCACTGGCTACGCCTTCTCTTTTGGAATCACATTCCCATATCTTGGCAATCTTATAGTAACGGACTGGGGAATAAGCGCTGCGAATTGGGGAATAATCTGGGGTGTATCCTCACTGTGTATTGCAGGATTTTCCTACTATGGTGGAAAAGTAGCGGATAAGAAGTTGAAACCTGCACTGGGAGTTTCAATGCTTCTGAATAGTTTTGCAATCACAGCATTCGCCTTAGGTTCAGGTATAGAGGTTTTATTCCTACTCAATGTTCTCTGGGCTTTTCCAATAGTGGTCTGGCTCAGCTCAGAACGCGCTCTCATTGTCCAGGGTGTCAGTGAAGAGATGAAAGGACGTGCCTTTAGCACTTATCAAATCGTCATTAGCTCTGTTCAGATTGTTGCAATGAATTTCGGTGCATGGATTTGGACGATGACAGATAACCTCAGATATCTCTATCTAATAACTGCCGCAATTTCATTTGTGGCTTTCATCCCGTTAGCCTTTGCATTGCGTGCAATCAATTTGAAAGATGATTCAAATCAAATTTCCGTTGAATCACTGGAGTGACCTAGAACCTCACTAACATCTACAATGGTGGACTTGTCACCTAGTAAATGCCCAGTCTTACTTGCCTTCGTTTCAAGATATTCTCTGTTGTAATCATTCGTTTCGATGATAAGAGGAACTCTCTCACTGATAATGACACCATGCTTGGTGAGTTGTCTTAATTTGTCAGGATTGTTGGTGAGCAATCTAATTGATTTCACACCTAGTGTTCTAAGTATATGTGCTGCAACGCCGTAGTCACGTTGATCAGG
>DAOWDY010000175.1 GCA_030638785.1 Candidatus Thorarchaeota archaeon | reverse complement strand
TGCTATTCACCTCTCAATTGTTGATGTAAAATCCTCGCACACCGAAGTATTTGGCTCGGAATATTACGTCGATTTCCGTGCAAACTAGGACTTCGAATTAAGGTCGTGTGCTCGACCAGATGACCCATCAAATTGCATGCTAAATTACGACGCTTTCAATCTCCACATTTCTCTTTTTAATTGTAAGCGTTTCAGAGGCAATCTTCTTACCACCATAAAGTTCAGCCTCAGGAAGACCTCTGTAAAGAGCATCTGCAATTCTTGCCATTGCATCAGCCTTCATGATCCCAGAGCCACTTGCACCATTCGCCACAAGCACTCCATTCTCATAGTACACGAATGGTATTGCATCTGGGGAATAACAATAACTCCCCGCCCAACTGTTCACTGGTCGTGTGGTTGCGAAATCTGGGAAATATGCTGAAAGAACAGGGAACATGCTATTCTCATAATAGGCACTCTCTGGGACTAGGTCATCATCTGTCTGAATGTATTTGTACTCCCGACCCAGTTTATCTCCGCATCCAATCCAGAAACCTTGTTCTTGTTTTTGCGGTCTAAAATATACCCCTGCACTTGGCATGATAACAAATGGGCACATATCTACTTCATTGAATCCCTTTGTACTCAGAAGCTGCTTGAGACCTTCATTCTCGGCTCCATGGACAACAAACATTTGCCGTTTCTTGACCTTTGTTTTGCTATTCATTCCTATTGGATCGAGAAGCTCATTCGCCCAAGCTCCAGTTGCAAGAACAACACACTCAGCGCGAATTTCACCCTTGTCAGTCTTAACTCCAATAACTCGTTTGTTCTGCCAGACAAATGGCTCTCCTGGAAGTTCTAATTTCGGATCAGCCTCAAGAATAAGAGATTCAACATTGACACCGTATCGAGGTTTAACGGTACCAATCTTCCGGAATTCTTCAAGATAGAATTCGACATAGCGAGTTGGGTCAAGAACTCCACAATCTCCTCCAAAGAGACCATAACTAACCTCCTTGAGGTTCATAAGCTCGGCTTCTTCACTACCCTGGAAGTCTACATTTAATCCGGGCATCATCTCTTTGAGTTGCTGCTTGTCATAGGCTTTGTAGTGTATACCAGATGCTTCCATCCGCTTCATCCACATCTGAACACTTTCGCTATTGAACTGGGAATCACTCAATAGCCAAAGGTAACCGCATTTCTCGAAGAAGAGATCGTAGCCCAATTCCTCTTGAACATGTTCAATGAATTTTATTGTGGTATCTGTCAGCAATTGATTTGTTGAGGAGGCAAACATATTCCGAACTGCAGCTGCACTCATCGCAGTATTTGCTTGACCTGCGGCAAGGTATCTGTCAAGAAGTAGAATCGTCTTGTTAGGATTATTTTTCTGTAGGTAGTAAGCAGTTGCTACACCAATGATGCCAGCACCGACAACAACAATGTCAAAGTTCTCGGACTCACTCAAGGACATTACCTCCAGTTCAAAATTCGCGGAACACCCCCGACCTTTAACGCTTTCCTTTGAATGAAAATCTTGGAAGAGCAGTATTTTCGGGGAAGAGTGAGATTAAAAGCGTAAATGTGTAGAAAACGTATCAGGTTCTTATTAGCGAACCAACTGGGGGTTAGATGAGTGCCCGGATTAGTAGTTAGAAAGGATAATGGTGACTTGCGATGGTATCCCTTCTTCAAACAGGGAGAGAAGCATACCTTCTATCCATCAAAAGATTACGGACAGACCGAATCTGGAAACAAAGTAGGTCGAGGTTTCAACTTTGAGAAATACCTGCCAGGCTACTGGATGCCTGGGGGACCATCTGGAAGACGACGCATAGGGGGAGGAAACTCTCTCGTAGTTTTAGAAGATGATGGAGACCTCAAATTCTATCGTTTTGAAGATGAAACGTTTCTAGTTGGAGGAACTGGTAAACGAGTCGGCAAAGGCTTCAAGCCTGAGTGGGATTATTACGTTGCAGAGTGGACCGGAAATGGTACTTCAGACCTCCTAGTACGAGATGAAAAGGGAGAACTGCGATTATTCCCATGGGATGGAAAAGAGTTCAAGGATCTAGGTCGACACGAAGATGTGGGTAAGGGATTTGATAAGGAGAAATACCCAGACTTATTCCCCGGATATTGGAGAGGAGGAGAATATCCTGATCTTGTTGTCAGAGAGGAAAACGGCTCAGTATGGCTGTATCCATTTAACGGAAAATCATTCAGAGGTGCTGGAGACCGTGAAAGGATCGGCAGGGGATTTGGAAACGATTTTACCCACTATCTAGTTGGAGAATGGATGCAAAATGGTACTCCTGACCTCATTGTAAGGCATGATAGTGGTAGACTGAAGAGATACATCTTCATACAGGAAGGTTCTGATTTCAAATTCGCAGATAAACCATATGAAACGGTTGGGAAAGGTTTCCATGATGATTGGACCTATCTTGTTGGATATTGGAGAGAACCAGGAAAACCCGATCTTGTCCTTCGTGATGATAATAATAACATGAGATTCTATCCATTTGATCAGGGTGAATTTACTGATTTGTCTGGTGGAGATAAGAAAGTCGGAAAAGGATGGAAATTCACTCATCTGTGGGACTTTTATCCAGTATAAAACATAGATTACTAGTAGCAACTTCAAGACCTCAAGTTACTTACTTGAAAGTCATTGAGCGAGGTTTCCATAGACCTCCTCAATTCTTTTCTCCTAATTCGCAATATGAGAAGTACGTTCTAATCCCCTCTTCTTAGAACCTTGTTCATTGCTGAGCGGAAGAATTCTGTTGTTCTGTTAGTTAAAGAAATGACCCACATCTTCCCCACTCTCCTTTTTTCAACATGCCCCGTGGCTAAAGAATCCTGAACCCTCACAATCAGTTCAATGGCTTTAGCCACTGTACGACGGTCAATTCCCGTGGCCCTTGCTAAACCCGAGATTGACATAGAAGGAACACCTTTCAAAACTGAAAGGACTGCAACTATGGCTTGGGACAAATCCACTCGTGGTGAGGTTAATGGTGAAGTCATAGTGGGTCTTGTTTAGTTAAGGTGATTCCACTATTTATACATTATTATGTTCACATTATAATGCCATCATTATTGTGTCAAGAATATTCTAAATTACAAAGAGAAACTACTCGTATCGGTCTTCAAAGAGGTCTTAACAAAACTGTATTAAGGGGACCATCTAGGGCATGCGTGACCCCATATGTAGAGGTAATCATAATGAGTGATTCCGAGAAGATAGATCTAACATATGTAGAGGGTCAGACAGACACCAAATTGTGGGCAATTGGAGCAATCTTTGCTGCACTCTATGGAGTCGGTTCATTAATTCCTGTAAGTGGTTTCATTATTGGAGGAGGAATATCTGCTCAGATCAGTCTTACGTTACTCATAGCACCGCTCTTTGGAATTCTTCTAGGGCCTTGGAAGGGAGGAGCCTTCGGTCTAATTGGAGGAATCATTGCGATGGCACTTGGTGGGGGTGCAGGTTTATACTTGGCAATTCCATTCCTCTTTCTATCACCGGGCATTTCTGGTTTTCTAACAGGTTTATGTGTTAATCCAGAAATTCGAGGAAGATGGGTTCCAGGTCCTGGATTGGCTGCACTATACATCTATGGAATTATGGTGATGTATCTGATTGTCAACGCCCAGGCATGGTGGTTTATGGCTTATTATGCTGCAGCGTTGATTATTGCATTATCTCTTCAACTGACCTACACAACTCTTGATTTTGAAAAAGTCAAAAAGAACAGAGTCTGGTTGTTAGTTCCATTTGTTCTTATTGGGACAATCACAGATTTTTCAATGATGACAATGGGTGCGGTCTACCTCTTCCAAATACCAGCTTTTGTATTCGGAGTTGTAATCTTCCCAGCAATGTTGATTGAAAGAACTGCTGCTATAATAGTCAGTATCATTATCATTCTCGCAGTCATCAAGGCATTCCCAGAAATCTGGGGCTCGTCAGGTCAAGAATCTACTCCAGATGCTCAATGATTATTCGTATTGCATCAGCGATGACACTAAGGGGCATTGTGGCGAGAGACATAGTGTCCTTTTCTATTGCCTGCTCAGGTAGTGGTGGAACATGTACAAACATCGCATCAGTACTAACTTCTTGATTTGCTATCCAGTGTAAAAGAGTAAATAGGATCCAATTACAACCAAAGGTCCCAGCATTATAGCTAACATCAGCCGGAATCCCTTCCGCCTTGATTGCATCAGCAAGTGGATGTGTATCTATTGTTGAGAAGTATGCTGCTGGGGCTTCTGATTGTATCTTAAAGGAATCAGGTTTGTTCCCGTAGTTATCCTCCCGCTTTGTATTGATCACATTAAGTCCGATTTGTTCAAGAGTGATTGAACTTCGATTGGATTGACCACAGCAGATAACATACTTGGGTTTGTGTTGGTTTATAGAATTTCTGAGCACATCAGCAGCTTTTGAATAATCCAAGGGTAGAACTTCACCAATCAGTTTTAGCCCTGCAATTGTCTTTCCATCTAGATGTTTTACGAGTTCTTCTGAGGGGTTTACTGAATATCCATCAAACGGTTCGAATCCTGTTAACAGAATGTTTTCCAACTGTCATCATTCCTATGTCAAGTTAGTGCCAAGAGAACGAAGTATCCTCCTAGAACAATTTGAAAGAGACCTATAACGATATTGACCCAGTTGATAGATCCATAGTCTGCTCTCTTTGATGCAGCATCAGTTCCTACTGTCAGAAAAACACCGAATATGAAATCGGTTGAGATGTGAGTTAGATAAATGAGAATTCCAGCAATGAGCACAGTTCCAACTCCAACTTGAAGTTCACCGATTAGCAGGGTGACGTTACTTAGTCCGATTGCTGCCCACCAAAGTAGAAAATACGGAGAGAGGATGCTTACTGCGGCACCTTGTGTTGTAGCTTCAACGACACTTGACACCGTAGAGCTTTCTATCTGTTCATCTGCTAGTTCAGTGGTCTTGTATCGATAATCCTTCATAGCTAATGCACCAAAGAGGACGATTACAATCCCACCTACTCCAACCATTAGATCAATGGTAAATGCGCTAAAAGCAAAGAGTTGTGCTCCAACAATAATAGCAGCGACTATACCAAGTTCAACTATGGCATGTCCAACCATTGGTAGCATACCGTGTGCTTTTCCATGTCGACTAGATTGCATTATGACAGCCGCAGAAAGGGGACCCGGAGCTAATGCCCCAGTGAAAGATAATGCAAACCATATTACGAGGATTTCGATTACTCCCATGTTTGTCACACCAATGCTGCTATTGAAATTCTTTGAGTTTCAAAGAAAAATATGATGTTAGCTACACATAGGTACGTATTGTGGTATTATCTGTATTACAATATCAGTTTGGGGCTCAGTTGGAAACCCTTAATAGACCTCCAAAGCAGGACACGTTAATTCTTCGGGAGGGTAACTCTGTGAAGCAAGTACAGATCACGGTTCCCTATGAAAAGACGGAAACAGTCTTTGATTTTCTTGTGGACGTTCTTAATATCAGTAATATTGTAAGATTTACTGCAGATAACGCACACTTACTCCAGTTTAGGATTCCTGATGAGGCCGTCAGTGATACAATGGAGGGACTGAAGAGTAGAGGAGTCGGTGTTGAGTTTGGATTCATTGATATTTTGGATCTTAAAGCATCATTACCAAGAGAGGTAGAGGAAACAAACGAGAAGACAATGCAACGAGAGGCAGATTTAGCTGTCGAGGAAATTTATGAGAATGTCAAGAAACAAGCCGCGATTAGTTTTGACTTCATCGCATTTGTTGTATTCGCTGCAGTAATGGCTGGTTTTGGTTTGATCCAAAACAACATCACAATCATCGTTGCATCAATGCTACTTTCTCCTCTTATGGGGCCAATGCTTGGTGTCGCAGTGGGATATGTAGTAGGGGACAACAAACTCTTCATCAAAGGAACAAGAAATGAGCTGTTTGCATTGGGACTCTCATTCGCTGTGGGAGCAGTCATGGCCCTTATGATGCCAATTCTCTATCCATTTGACCCTCCATTCGTTACTGTGGTCGAGAACCAATGGCTAGCGGCTCCTATGATTCTTACAGAGATAACCCGAAGAGGGATAATCTTCTCTGCACTCGATATTGGTATTGCTATCTTTTCGGGTACTGCTATTGCAATTTCCGTCACAAAAGGAGATATGTCAACACTTGTCGGTGTGGCAATCTCTGCAGCCCTTATGCCTCCAGCTGTCAACGTTGGAATGATGATTACCCTTGGGCTTGTCACAGGTTCGATGCATAGCATTTCTATCGGGCTTGGGTCACTATTGCTTCTTGGAATGAACATCGTATTGATCGACATTTCAGCTATAATCATGTTCAGAATTAAGAAACTGGGAATAATTAAGGACAAGTCTGCCACTTGGACCGCTGTTACACAGTACCGAAAGAAAAGGTCCGGCAGTCTCTACCATTCTCCAAATGCTGAAACTGCAGCGACATTCACACCATCCCCAACACCAACAACGGATGCTCCAACGAAAACTGTTGCAGAACCAGAGAAAGACAACGGAGAAGAACCAAGCGAGCCAGGATGACAGTTTACGATCTAAGTATTACTCCAGTGACACATTCAATTATAGTTGGGGGAGGGTTAACTTTCTTAGAAAGTTGTACTGGAGTGCAGTAAATGGCTGATGACCAGAAATTGAAAAACAAGCTATTCAAAGGCTTAACAGAACATGACATCCTTACTTGGGAAGAGGAAAAGATGCGTTTTCAACGTAGGATGGGAAAGAAGGTCACCGATCTATCATTTTTACGGCATCTGCTTATGGCTGCTTCACGACCAGTCATAACAACTAAAGATGGAGTTTCTTCTAGCTTCATTACTGGACAAGGACCTCTCTATGAGAAGGGAGATACACTTCTAGAGAGATATCGTTCAAAGACAAGGCAGACTCCTTCGGAGAGTTCTATTGGGAAGAGAAAACCGACAACTCTTAATCGATAATCATCACAGACCTCTAGCCTTATATACCAAATAGTCACTAGTTACTAGTGACCAATTGTGCACTAGTCAACCTTTGCTAGGTTCGCAATTGGTTTAGAGTGATTATCATGTTTGAAACAACTAGATTTGATGAAGATGAACCCCAATCAGAACAGCGATCCCCAGCTGATTTAACACAAGGGTTCTGGTTTGATGATGGTCTCTACAAGGAATGGTTAACGTTTCTCTACACAATTTGGAACACAATAGAGTACTTGTAGGCGTTTACTTAATTTGAGATACATCTTCTTACTAAATTGAAGGGAATTAGAATGAGCAAGAAGGATACACAAGAGCAGCCGGATAATCTAGACAGAGTATTCAAAGCTCTAGGTCATTCAACTAGAAGAAGAATTCTCAGACTCCTTGCTCAAAAACCAAGGTATCCCTATGAATTAAGCAAGATACTTCGTCTTACTTCAAGAGTCGTGATAAAGCATCTTGAGGTATTACAGAACGTTGACATTGTTTCTAGAGAAACTGGAGAGAGTCAGTTAGGTCCAGAGCGTACGTATTACCGTCTGAACAAGGGATTTGGACTTTCTACTACAATCCTTCCAAACTCATTTGTCGTTCATCTGATGCCGCATGTTGCTCGTGTGCAAATGTCTCAAGGATACGTTATTCCTAAAGTCCGGTCAGACGTTAGAGCCGTACGTCAGCTCCTTAAGGAGCTAACAAAGGTCAACCAGCGTGTATCAGAAATACAAAGCGAGAGCATGAAACTTGCTAATATTCGGGGGCAAATCATCCAGAGAGTTGAGTTGATTATGCAGGAATATAAGTGGGATGCGGAGAGTTGTCGAGCAGTTCGTTCTCGCCTGAACCCTGTTAGAATTGAGGGGAGTCTTGACAAACAAAAAGCTCCTAAGGATCTTATGGAAGAAGTGCTTGCCATCTTCGAGAAATTGCTAGGTGCTCATGTAAAACCAGTAAACGTAGAAGATAACGACGAAGAAGTCACTATAGATATCGAAGACTGAAGTTACCAATTCAACTCAATCGTCCATTCAGTCCTGTCCTTTCCTATCATACTTGGTACATACTCGATAGGATTGTAAGGTAATTCAACACCTGTTGATTTCTTGATTGTCATGTAATTCTTACCTTGAGCTGTGGTCAGCATAATGATTCCCTGAGCCAAGGAAAAGAGTTGATTAATTGTAACAGGATCAGCTGTTTCGGCATGGAGAAGATAGAATTCAACAGAGCCCACCTTGATGCTCTCTTCAACACTCTCCTTGAAGAATTGAACCACGTCACGTGCTGAGAAGTCAATCAGGAGCGGTGTTAATGCTTCAAAAGTGACAACTCTTGGTTCTATTACATTTCTCAGACTTCTCATCATTATGTTGATCTCATGTAGATGAGGTGAGCATGTGTGTTTCCCAATGGTTTCTTGACCATAATTCACTTCTAGGATATGGTAATCATCATCCTGTTTCTTAGCCATATCTTGCATAAGCTGGCGATTGCGGGCTTCCGTTACAACATTGAGTGTTCTCATCTTGTTGTTGAGAGATTTCCTCGCCAGAGTACTCATAAAGAGATCATAGTGACTCTCCTGTGCAGCCATCACCAAGAAGACATAACCCCTTGGGGGTTTAGTCAATAGACTGTCTATAACATTGGTATGTAGGTGGTTATTCGTTTGTTTTCCACTGACCATAACAGTCTAACCTCTCACTCCTCAATACCCAAATGCTTTCTAATGGTAGCAACCAAAGCCTTCCCTGAAAAGGGCTTGATAATATATTCGTCAGCGCCAACCTCTTTTCCTCTCTTGATGTCACGACTCAATCCTTTTGCCGTGAACATGAGAATTGGTACTTCCTTGAATGAATCCTCATTCTTCAATTGTTGACAGACCTCAAATCCGTCCAATTTTGGTAGCATTACATCAAGTAAGATGAGATCTGGTTTCTCTGAATGTGCCAGAACTAATGCAGTTTCACCATCATATGCACATACAACATTGAAACCGTGTTTTTCAAGAAATCTCTTAGCAAGATCGGTAGTAACCTGTTCGTCATCCACAACCAGGATCTTTGGTTTCTTTTCGTTCACGGTAAATCAACTCTAAACAATGGGCATTAGTTCGTAATCTAGGAATCCTCCAGAGAGATTAGGACGTACAGCTAGGAAATTGGTTCTAGGATTTTCACCACATACACCCATGACACCGCAGATCTCCTGAACTCTGAGGTGGACATGATGTGATATTGACTCACTCGTTACCTCCTGCTGTCTACTAAGAATGGTCAATGTGGTTCTTTTTGCTCGAGGGAGTGAAGCAGATAATTCTGCTATCATACTTCGTACTTCTGTGGGTCCATACATATTCTCTAAGGTGTCAAGAGCAAACAGCTCTGTAACTTCGTGATCGAATTTCCTTTCTAACTCACTTGATTCATATCGAATTTCCTGCAGGGTCTTTCGGGGATCAGCATCAAGGCCTCTAACATTAGCATATTGACCCGGTGCATGTCTACCAAAGAATACAACCTGTGAGTCTACACGTGTCTTATCCACAAAATGAGTCAGACTCTCAGTAAAGAACTCTGGTGACCATCCTTCTGGCAATAAAATAACAGCTGGTCTTCCAAGTTCAAGATGGTTGGAAAGAAAGGGAATGTAGATCGTTTCTAAATAAGGGACGCTAAGGTTATCAACTTCGATTAGGCTCAATTTCCCTTTCTTGAAACCTCCACCTAAAACGGTATCTAAGCTTAGATTTCCTGTTGACATTCGCTCAGGCGATGGATCAGCGATTGTTTCCCTTCCCATGGTAATTGCGGGATATTGATGCACATACCATGGAATGTATGTGAAACGTCCCTGATGAAGTGTGAATAGAAATGAATCTTGATTAATGAGTTGTGCACGCATTTTTTCCAGCACGATTTGACGATACATACGCTGGCTCTCGCGAATCTTCTCAAGAGTAACGATACCATCTGCTGAGTGGTATAGGGTATTATTCATTGGCGCGTCCCATTCTCCCTCAGTAACCAGAACAAGTTTCCGACCTTCATTTCTCGCAGCATGAATTAATGACTGCTGAATCTCATAGCGATTTTCGGGATTAATTGGTTCAACAAAGTCATTCCAAGAATCAATGATAACTACATCTGCAGTGCCTTGATCCTCTGAAGCCCCAACAAGGCGGGAGAGCTGGGTTTCTAGGCTGGATTCATGTGATATCTTCTCAACGAGAGGTCGCCAGTATTGTGTAAGTACATGTCTATCACCCCAATCTGGAACAGCATCCGAGAGTGACATGACGGTGGCCATGTGATTCTCTGTACTTGTTATTATCATGAAAGAGCTCTCAAATGTCCTAAAGATTTCTTGAGCGAATAGGGATTTGCCTGTTCCTGGTTTTCCGGTGACTACGAGTACAAATCCAGACTTTGAAGAGAGTGCATCTCTTATACTTGGAGGTACTCCGCCAATTTCACTCATGCGGTCTGTCCCCTTGCGCGAAGTAAATTGCATTACCCACCTTATTAACGTAAGTGGGGCTAAGTCAATTGCGAAAACTACAACGGCCAAGTGTAGCGTAATTAGAGAATATTATTCCTCAAGTTTCTCCAGGAATTCAATCAAATGAGGACATACCGATGCCTTCCAGAATAGATTTCCTGAGCACCCTTTTCTTGGTGATTTACGTTCAAATCGGCACTCAAAATTTTTCTCTCTGTCATAGAGTATACAAATATCGCTCTCCAAAGCAGGATCCTCATATAATCTGGCTCTCACATCACGCATACGTTTGGCATCAATAGCATTTTTCCAATCTGTAGATGTTCCTAGTATTTGTTGTACTTCACGTATGCGGTCAGAGGGAGCTAGTTCTCCAGTTTCCCATAAGGTAACGATCTCGCTTACGATGGAATGGAATTTCGCCCAAGGATATCCAAATTCTTTTGCAGTCTTACCCATTTCGCGATAGATTTTGAGGGCTTTGTCAAATTCTTGTTGCATAAAGTATGCATCAGCAATCAGAAATGGAGCGAAAACCATAAGGTCTCTCATTCCTGTGCCTTCAGATATCTTGACACTCTCTGAATAATATTGAATTGCTTCCTCGAACTCTCCTTTGCGTAGCATAACATCGCCAAGATTGATCTTTGATGTAGCTATTCCTCTCATATACTCTGCTTCTTGGCTAATTTCAAGGGCTCTCCGGTTGTAAATCTCCATCTGTCTAAATTGACCAAGTTCTCTATCTATCTCTCCTACATTGATTAGCGTCTTTGCTAGACCAACTTGATTATTCAGTTGTTGCTGAATCACAAGCAGTTCTTCAAATTCATCACGTGCGTCCTGGCTCTCCCCTCGATCCATATGGATGACACCAATTAGATTGCGTGCACTCGCAACTCCATGACGATATCCCATTTGTTCATACTGTTGGAGGGCGGACCTTCCTAAATCCAGGGCGCGATCATATTCTTGGGAGTCCTCAAGTATAAGTGCTCGGTAATAACTGATATCTGTGAGGGCAAGTTGGTGGTCTAAGAGCCGAGCAGTTTCACCAGCTGAATCAAGAAGTACATGGGCTTCATCCTTAGCACCAGCTTGTAGGTCGATAGGTGCCATGAGAATTCTTGATCGAAGTAATGCAGTTTGAACCCGATTGCGTATACTTTCATCTTTTGTAGTTGCCTTTGTGACTTTGTCAATGCTTTCAGATGCGATTACCTTAGCTCTTTCTGCATAGCCTAAATCGATTAAAATCCCAGCTAATTGACCAGATAGTTCTGAGAATACAACATAATCCTTTGCTTGCCATGCTTGGTTAACATAGGTTTGCAAGTTGTTCATCCAGCGTGGATCCAGACTCTGTCTGCAGTATGCAGCAGCTGCATAACCTTTGCATACTATACTTGTACTACTTTTAGCAAGTACCTGATTATACCCATAAAGACCACGTAAGAATGAAGCCTTAGCACACAAGGCAAGAAAACCTTCACTGCGATTCTTCCATTCTCCACTACCCACATACTCCGTAAGAATATCAGTGAAATGCATGAATCTATCCTTGCCAGTTCGAATTCCTGCAGCTAGACGGTTTGCAATATCTGAAAGTTCAGATTGTTCTAGACCGTCTTCATACATGGCAAATTCGGGTATTATAGGACTCTCTGGCAAGACTCTCGTC
>DAOWDY010000184.1 GCA_030638785.1 Candidatus Thorarchaeota archaeon | reverse complement strand
GTAGAGTACGCATCGGGTCGTTTGGTGGGAATGGCCACCCTCATGATGGCCATAGGCTCATTCCTGGCATATCAAAAGACTACATGGGAACAGATTGAGATCTACGTCATAATGGGGCTAATCTTCAACATTCTGGGAGCAATAGGGATGTTGTGGAGTATATTCACAGTGACGCTACCAGTGGTTGCGTGGGCACTCATTGGACTACTCGGATTGTTCGCAATTCTATTCCTGTATATCTTCTTCACAGCAAGGGGATAAGCGTAGAAGTGTAGATCTAGGAGAACGCCGGGGCATCGAAAAAATAGACTGAATGCCAAATGACATTCTGGTGAGATTTTGGTGTAAATCTGGGAAACTGCTATTATATCATGACCTCGTGATGTAGATGAGTGTGCAATCGCATTGAAGAGAATCCTCCTTACCCTCACGATTATACTACTCCTATTCACAGTGACAGCTGGAAACTCGGTTATTATTGAAGAGGCAACATCAGAGTACGCATTAGCAACTCAGACAATCTTTCATAACTACACCATAGTGGACACTGGTCAACTTTACGACTATGATGATTCAGATCAGATTTCATTCCCTGAAGAGGGCGAGGCTTTCTTTGGACAGGATGCTCAATACCAAGGTAATGCACCTTCATACCGGGACAATGGAGATGGAACGGTGACTGACCTAAACACAGGCCTCATGTGGCAACAGTCACCGGAGCTCTACGACCTGTCCACCCATGCAGAGGCTCTGGGAGGTGCGGAGTCCTTCACTCTTGGGGGTTATGACGACTGGCGACTACCCACCATCAAGGAACTCTACTCTCTCATAGACTTCACTGGCAGCACATATGCACAGATCCCCTACATCGAAACTGATTACTTTGATTTCCGATTTGGTGATGAGAGTCTTGGCGAGCGCTTTATTGACGCCCAATACTGGTCTAGCACCGAGTATGTCAGTACAACCATGGGGGGCGATGTTACTGCGTTCGGTGTGAATTTCGCTGATGGTCGTATCAAGGGTTATCCAACTGAGACTGGACCGGATGGTTCACCAAAGGAGTGCTTCGTTCGTTATGTTCGAGGTAATCCAGACTATGGTATCAACAATTTTGTGGACAATGGTGATGGTACTATCACCGACAACACAACTAGCCTGATGTGGAGTGCGAACGACAGTGGTGTCGGGATGGACTGGGAAGATACTCTTGCTTGGATCCAGGAGAAGAATGATGAGAATTACCTCGGATACAGCGACTGGCGACTTCCAAACGCAAAGGAGCTTCAGAGCATTGTTGATTACACTCGCTCACCTGACACAACTGATTCCGCAGCAATCGACCCCCTGTTCAATATCACATCAATCCTTGATGAGGGAGAAAGCATCAACTATCCATTCTTCTGGACAAGTACCACCCATCTCGATGGTCCCAATCCTGATTTTGCCGTCTACATTTCATTTGGTGAGGCTCTTGGATTCATGAGCACTCCTTCTGGTACTGAGTTGATGGATGTACATGGGGCGGGAGCACAACGAAGTGATCCTAAGAGCGGCAATCCTGCTGATTGGCCTCAGGGTAATGGTCCTCAAGGAGATGTAGTTCGTATCAACAACTTTGTTCGGCTTGTTCGAAGTGGAGTAGCAGAACCAGTAACAGCTGAGCCTACGGGAGGAACAACCATTCCACTACCACCCGAGATGACTGTCTGGATAGTTGTAGCAGTAGGGGGAATCGCAGTGATTGGCGTTGTCTTTGTGGTTCGTAGAGTGCTCTCAAAAAGATAGTTCAAGCAAGTCACTCAATGACCATCTTACCTGTGAATTCTAGAGATGGCTGCTTTGGTTCATCGTATACCTCTCGATTCCAATAGAGTTCATCGCAGTAGTCTGCGGAGTATAGTGTTTGGGTCCGTCGCATTCTCACACACCAGTCACGACGATTACCAATGGTCATTCCTGTATAGCATGTCGCATAGTAGGCAAGTTCGTGGTCATCCTGATCTTTTAGTGAGTCATAAACCACACACTTGTCAAACCGCCCAACAAACTTGTTCTCGTCAAAGTCGTGAACTGAAAAAGCAAAACCTCCATTCTCACCCATTCGTGCCATTCCTTCTCGCAGTTCCTTGAACGAACCGAGCTCTCGCGGGGGAGCATGCTTCGCCATATGTTCAACATAACCCTTCCATAGTTCAATCCCTGACTTTCTGCCTAATAGTTCCACTAGAAGTGTAATGGCAGTATAGGGAATCAGATTGTCACCCCTCTCAACATCGAGGAAGAGGACCTTCGCTTTTCCATCATCGATTTCTGAGAGATTAAGTTGTCCCATCACGAAATGTAGTGCAAGGAAACCCAATTCCGTGTCTTGTTCAAGTAATGGTAGTTCATCCAACACAACTCTAAACTCTTTCAGGAATGGACTAGCACCCTTCCCTGCAACTAGTTCTGAGAGGGATTCTATTATCTTACTTCTGAATGAATCAACAACGTCTGTTCTGTTCTCCTTAAGGAACTCGAGCAGCTTCTCCAGACGACCAAGAGACCTGATTAGATAATCATGAACTGTAATCTCGCTCATTGCCTCTGGATCATAATTGTTGTAGACCTCATAGTCAAGCTTCATAGATTCCAGTAATCAATTCACATATTATATCATTACCAGAAAGCGCAATATCATAGTAAAAGACACATCTACTCCATTCAATAAACAATGAAAAGCGACTATTCCCATAGTAGCCATGTATTGGAGTGGTTAAATCATGGCTAAGATAAGTCCCTTTGTGAAATTGCTAAGGGGAGAATACGAACTAACGATACTTCTTCTACTCACACGAATGAAAGGAAAAGCGCGAGCTGATGCGATCATCAAGAAAGGTCTCCAGACCAAGACACTTCCATCTCTCAATGGCGCGCGGGTTGCTTCTGCTAGGAAATTTCTAGTCAAGAATAAGCTCATCGAGGTTGAAAGGGATGGTAGGGAGATCATCCATACCCTCACTAGGAAAGGAGAGAAGCTAGGAAAACTCCTCAGCTCGGTTTCTGATTTCATTGTTAAAGACTTGAAGTGGAAACGGTAGATGATTTAGGTCCCAATCTCTTCTCGTAATCTCTTAAGCAAACAAGCGGTCCCAAGTGTTATCTGGGACCAGTAGGTAATTCGAAAACGAAGCACGTACCCCTGCTGTAGTCGTCCTTCACCTTATCTTCTACGTAGATTGTTCCTCCATACCGATCAAAAATACGTTTCACAAGTGTAAGTCCTATTCCAGCCACGCGTTTTCCATCAGTACCAATTCTGGAAAAGATTGAGTTCTTAACCGAGTCCTCAATTCCGGGGCCGCAGTCCGTTATTCTCACAGTCAAGAAGCCGTCCCTGTTTTCATCCGCATCAATGTCAATGTGAACTGTTGTTTCAGAGTCAAGTCGAACAGAGTTATGGAGCAGATTATAAAAAACATCTACAAGGAATTCATCAGCTAAGACTGAGTACTTGCCCTCAGTCATGTTGGTTTCAATTTTGATATCTTTGTCATGAAATGTATTCCGAACCATCGTGAATGCATCTATGAGAGCAGCATAAGGATCTATTTGAGAGAGGTTAATGGTTTCCTCTTCGACTTCAGCAAGTTTCTTGACGTGCCCGACCAAGGCAGCTCCTCGCTCACTTTGAGAAAGTGCGGCTTCGACAAGATGCTTTAACTCCTCAGGAAGGCTGCCACTGTAAAGCATAAGCTCCATACTAGACATAATGCCCTGCTGCATGTTTGATATGTCATGTGCCATCAGATCATTATAGAAGGCTGCTGTCTGTAAAGCCTCCTCAAGCTTCCGTGCTGTCAATCTTCTCTCGGTGATATCTCGTGCAACACCAAGAGTAGCAACAGGATGACCATTTTCATCACGAAGGAAGACTCGGCTTAGCTCGGTCCATAGTTTACTGCCATCCTTGTGTAGAACCTCCATATCAAGAGGTGGAGCCTCGTATCCATCTTTCCCCTTTTCCTTCTCCATCTTAAGGGCATGATTCATGGCATCCGAAGCAATTTTCTGAGATTCCTCGGGCAAGACAAGTGTAACGGATTTTCCAATCAATTCCTCAGGACTATAGCCAAAGATTTGGTCACATGAGGGACTGAGGTAGGTGAAAACGAAGTCCATATCAAAAATACATATGACGTCGCTCACATTCTCTGCAAGTAGTCGATATCTCTCTTCGCTTGACCTAAGAGCCTCCTGTGCATTGTGGCGAATTATCACAGTTGCAAGCATATCTGCAACCATTTGAAAGAGCGTACGGTCTTTCTCTGAAAGATTCTTTTTCGTTTTAGAGGCGACATTGAGTACTCCTAGCAATTCTTCATTTGGTCCAATTATAGGCCAGAAGATCAGCGATTTGATTCCTAGTTCCTTAATCATAAGGAGTGGTTTTTCCATGATTGATTCGGGATCTATATCTGACATAAAGATTGGAGTCTTGGTTCGAGCTACCTGAGCAACCATGTACTCCGAATCATCAAGAGAAACTTCTTTCTGAACTTCACCGTCAATGCCTATAGACGCATGTAATGAAAGCACACCTTTCTTTTCATCATAAAGCCTGAGTGTTCCCAAATCAAGGTCGAGAAGCTCAATCATTCCATTCAGGATGCGGTGGCTTGTTTCTGAAGTGTATAATGGTTCCAGTGCAGCCTCAGCAATGATTTGAAACGCTCGACGTTCATTTGCCAAAGCCTTCTTCGTTTCAACGGTTTCAGTGATATCCAGCATTGAAATGATTACTCTACTCCAGGTGTCACGGAATCCGTCTGGGACTGAAAGAACAAGAAGGGTAGTCCTGTATTCCCCTGTAACCGTTGATAACTCTACAGTATCCTCGAACTTGCTTTTCCCTTCTGCTAGGGCAACTATTTCTCCTAAAACAAGGTCGAGGGCATCATCATCTAGAATTCGGGTAAGACTGCCAAGAAGCTCGTCTTCGGTTTCTACACCCTGCAATTTCATAGTTGCTTTATTTACTCTAAGAATTTCCACTAATTCTACACATTTCAACAGATCTTCATGATGCTCTTTGAAGTATTGCCGAAAATCAGTCACACCAGAAATGCGTAATTCATCTATGAACTTCTTTACCTTAGAGAAATCTTCCTCCCACAACGCAACTGGGGAGTCTACGAATAATCTACTATATTGGCTCTCCTCATCTCGCGTCATTCTCACAATTTCCCAGGTTCGTTCTTAAGCAGTCAAATGCTTTTGTAATGATAGTGATATAATTATTCTTGATATAAGCATCGAGTTAGTGAATAGAAAAGAGAGCTCATTCGTCCCAAACATACCTGTGGTCGCAACTGTCATGACCCTCCATCAGGGTCTTTGTCCTTTCCAGATTGAGCTTGGGGTTGAGAGTCTGAGCATAGGGGAGATCAGGGTCACACACCATAATCTTTCCAATGTCAGCGGCATTCAGTTCTCTGAAGGTCTTTGCCCAGCGGCATTCAGTGTACTTGCATTGAAGAACCGTATCGCTCTCCTCT
>DAOWDY010000039.1 GCA_030638785.1 Candidatus Thorarchaeota archaeon | reverse complement strand
ATCCAAACAATCCAACTGTGGATTATCATGTGATGTTTGTGAAGTTGTTTGAAGCCAACGATACCAATACAAATGGTGCATTTGATCTTGGTACTGATGTAATGATTGGGTCTCCCTTTGCCTTACCTACAACTAACTGGGACTTCAGCGGATTTGAAGTAGAAACTGATGGAGAGAGTGTTACAGCCATTCACTTCAATTTCACAACTACATCAAGTTTTGACCCCCGAGGCGCTGGATCCTCAGGCGAGGCCGGAACCATACCTGATATGGTAGAGTTCGATGTCTATATGCAGATACGTGTTCATCTTGACATGAATAGCCCTGAAGAGTTCAAGTTTGATGTTATAATTGACGGCTGGGAGTGGACATATGATGATTCTATCCTAGTCATGCAGTTTACTGTCACTGAGAGCGAGCACGGTCAACAGGCACCTGGTGATGATTCACCAACTGGTTTCCAACATACTGGAACACAGTTTGAATTCTCGAATGGATACATTGAGTACGAAGACACTGCTCTAGCTGCCCAAAACACCATACAGGTGAAAGCCAGTTATGGCGAGGGTACTGGTCTGGAAGCAGGAGAGTCAATCTATCTTGCTTTCGAGTACTTTGGTGATGAAACACTCGAGTACGACCCTGTTCTTGGTATTCTATCCACTGAAGCAACCTCCTTCGATCCATTGCTTCTCGTTGTCGGTGGAGCAGTTGTAGTAGTTCTAGCAGTTCTCATGAAGGTGAGAAAGTAAGTACTATCGGAAGCAGAATCATCTGCTTCCTTCCCCCTTTTTTCGTTTTGGTAATCATTTTTTCTATATTAGATTCTGTTTTGCGTGCGGCCTGTCGTTAAATTTTCCACAAAAGCGTAACAACCAAAAGAGAGAAGGTTATCGATTGGTCAGCCCAAACTGAAGGAATTCGAGATGTTCCCCTATCGATTTCCCTTGGAGATATTGAAACCTAATGACACCCCTTCCCTCACTCCAAGAAAGAGCAATCAATACAATTCGATTCCTTTCTGCAGATGCAATAGAAGATGCAAAATCAGGACACCCCGGAATGCCAATGGGTGCTGCACCGATGGCCTATGCACTGTGGACGAGGCATCTTAGATTCAATCCACGAAATCCAGATTGGCCAGATAGAGATAGGTTTGTCTTATCTGGCGGCCATGGATCAATGCTTCTGTATTCCCTTCTGCATTTAACAGGGTACGACCTCCCACTTGAGGAGATCAAGAACTTCCGTCAGTGGCACAGTAAAACACCGGGACATCCAGAATCTTTTTGCACACCAGGCATTGAAGTTACAACTGGCCCATTGGGGCAGGGATTAGGCAACAGTGTTGGGTTAGCAATCGCAGAAAAACACCTTGCGGCGGTATACAATCGCTCCGATAATGAAGTAGTAAACCACTTCACATATGCTATTGTAACTGATGGAGACCTAATGGAGGGTCTTGCATCTGAGGCAGCGTCTCTTGCAGGCCACCTGGGATTGGGAAAGTTAGTACTCTTGTATGATGACAATCGAATTTCTATTGATGGAAGTACAGACCTCACATTCACAGAGGATACGAAAACAAAGTTTGAGGCGCTTGAATGGCATGTTCAGAAAGTGGATGGAAATGATGTAGATGCAGTCGATGAAGCCATCAAACTGGCCAAATTGAATCCACGACCATCTTTGATAATGTGTAGAACCAATATCGGCTTTGGTATGCCAAATAAACAGGACACATCAAAGGCTCATGGCGAGCCTGCTGGAGAAGATGAACTGAATGGCGCCAAGAAGAATCTAAGCTGGCCACTTGAACCACGTTATCATATTCCTGACGACGTTTTGACACATTTCAGAGAATCTGTTGAAAGAGGCGAGGAGATGGAAAAGAAGTGGCGAGGGGCCTTTAATGAATACAAAAAACAGTTTCCAGAAATAGCGGATGAATTGGGAAGGAGATTAGCTGGAAGATTACCAGATAATTGGGACTCTGAACTTCCCTCCTTTGACTCAAGCAATGGATACTTAGCAACAAGAGCTTCTTCTGGTAAGACTCTCAATGCACTTGCATTGAAGCTGCCTGAATTGATTGGCGGCTCTGCGGATTTGACTGGGTCAAATAAGACCTGGATTGACGGTAGTGATTCATTTCAGAAAGATGCACCCACTGGCAGGAACATCTACTTTGGAGTCCGCGAGCATGCTATGGGAGCTATTGTGAACGGGCTTGCCGTTCATGGAGGTTTCATTCCATTTTCTGGCACGTTCTTTATGTTTTCTGATTATATGCGACCTGCAATCAGACTCTCTGCATTATCTGGATATCCAAGCATCTGGGTCTTCACCCATGATAGTGTGGGAGTAGGAGAAGACGGTCCAACACATCAACCAATTGAGCATCTTGCAGCATTAAGAGCTATTCCAGAGCTTGTAATTATCAGACCAGCAGATGCAAACGAAGTTGTGGAAGCGTGGAAGGTTGCAATCAATAGACGGACCAGTCCTACTGTCTTAGTCCTCACAAGGCAGAAAGTACCTATCCTTGATCGCAGTGAGTATGGTGATGCTAGAGGGGTTTCACGCGGGGCATATGTGTTAGCAGATTATTCTGATGGAAATCCCGAACTGATTCTGATGGCTTCAGGTTCAGAGGTTTCTCTAATCACTGATGCAGCAAAAACATTGGCAGCAGAGGGAATCGGTGTACAAGTTGTTTCTTTCCCAAGTTGGAAACTCTTTGCAGTCCAAAGTAAAGACTACCAGGATTCAGTTTTACCACCAAGTTGTACTGCACGACTGGTAGTAGAAGCTGGTGTAAAACAAGGATGGGAACAGTGGATAGGAAATGAGGGCGATGCAATCTCAATAGAACGATTTGGTTCCTCTGCTCCAGGTAGCGTAGTGTTCGAAAAGTTTGGCTTCTCGGGTGAGAATGTACTGGAAAAAGCAAGAGAACTCTTGAACTCAAAGTAGCAGAAGTGGAAGAGCGCTGGAGAACCAGCCTTTAAATTCGAAAGCAACCATCCTTATCAGTCTGTATGTCCGAATATCTGGATTAGAAGAAATCGAAGTGAAACAGATGACCAAGTATAGTCTAGATGGAAAAGTTGCAGTGATCACAGGAGCTTCTGGAGGTTTAGGAGAGCAGTTCGCTCACGGTCTTGCTGAGTCAGGAGCAAATCTAGTCATTGCTGCACGAAGAATGAAGCTTCTTGAGAAAGTTGCCAAGGAAGTAGAAACCCAATACGGAATCAAGGCAGTTCCTCTCCAAGTCGACGTTAGAAACGAGAATGATATCGTTCGTATGGTGGAAACTGCAGTGAGTGATCTTGGTACACTTGATATTTTAGTGAACAATGCGGGAACGTATATTGTCAAACCTCTAATAGAGCAGACCCTAGAAGACTGGCACACCGTTATGGATGTCAATCTAACATCAGCCTTTATTGCATCACGAGAGGCTGCAAAAGTGATGATTCCGAAGAAGTCGGGCTCAATAATCAACATTTCCTCTACATTTGGCTTTGGAGGAACCGAGTTTCCGGAAGTTTCCTACTATACAAGTAAAGGTGGTATGGTAGCTATGACAAAAGCACTAGCTGTGGAGCTTGGAAAGCATAACATAAGGGTAAATGCAATCGCACCAGGGTTTTTCCCAACTGAGATGTCAAAAGGTGCATTCGCTGATGACGGGATAAGGACACGCATGATTGAACCAAGAACTGCTCTGCCCATGTTTGCTGAGAACGAGTGGATCCGTGGGGCATTGTGTTTCCTCGCTAGTGATGATGCGAGATACATTACTGGACACACTCTAGCTGTTGATGGTGGATGGTTGGCCTATTAGAATGTACAAAAAATAATCGCGCCCAATCGATTTGAGCTAGGTTTCGAGATAGCGAGAGAGGATGCGGTATTCAGCTCTTCGCAACCTTTCCTGCATCGCAACTCGCTTGATACCTATTGTGGATGCCAGTTCTTCCACCGAGCACTTTCTAGGAGTTGAATAATATCCAGACTCAAACGCGAGTGTAAAGGCTTCTTTTTGTTTGGATGTTAGAATATCAGGTGAGAGCCCTATTGGAGATGCTCTCATACGTCGCACGTGAACTGAGGAGAATCTCTCGCGTAGCAGGTGCAACAAGTCACTAAGAACTTCTCGTGTTGGTGCGAGAATCGTATGTTTCTGTACACCGCGTTCAACAATGATTGGAAGAAAAGTCATGCAACCACTCTGTAAGACTGTATCATAAATCGATGGACCATCTGTTCGATGTACAACATGGGTCCAGTAGGCATCTGGAGACCGATGCGTAATGTCTACTCTAAGTGTACTTGATGATTCCCTCAGCTCCCGTACGTATCTCTGAAGACTTGCTTCCCCTCCTTCTAGAGGTTCTAGAATACCTAGGCCTGTATCTCCATTAATCGCAACGATGCTTACACGTATGGGAATTCTTTGAGTGAGTTCGCAGGAGTAGTAGTGTTCAGAACTGACTTCAAGGACACTTTGTACGACCATTATATATACCCGTCCTACGACGGCATCAACTTAATTCAATGATGAGTGCTTCGGTTTCGTCAGGAGAATAAATACTTGAACTCAGAAACCCCTGAAACTTTGACTCCACCATCGGCCTCCGAGGAAGTATCTTCGTATCAACATTATCGCGCTGTAGGCATCGCTCTGATCGTGACTGTGCTATGGGCATCCTCATGGGTTATAATCAAATTCGGCCTAGAGGAAATTCCACCACTTACATTTGCAGGACTTCGGTACACAATCGCTGCAGCATTATTGATGATAATAGTTGTTGGACGAAGTGATTCACGTCATGAGTTACGTGGGGCTAATCGTCGTCAGATGCTCATTCTTGCTGGTTATGGTTTGGTCTTCGTTGCGGTGACTCAGGGAACACAGTTTGTAGGTCTGGACCTTTTACCTGCAATCTCCGTATCTCTACTTCTCAATATGACTCCCTTAATCGTCATGATCTTAGGTGTTATACTCCTGCGAGAGGTGCCAACATATGGACAGATAGGTTGGATTCTCATTGGTATTGCTGGAGTGCTGGTATACTTCTATCCGCTGGATTTGGGGGCTCTACAGATTGCTGGTGTAGTTATCGTACTAATTGGGGTTGTATCAAATGCATTCTCATCAATTATTGGAAGAGCTATCAATAGAAAGAAAGAATTCACTCCCATTGTCATTACTGGAGTGAGCATGCTGGTAGGTTCGGTTGCGCTGCTAGCATCAGGACTACTACTTGAGGATGTTCAAGCAATAAGCCTGCTTTCTTGGTTTTACATAATATGGCTGAGTGTTGTTAACACAGCCTTCGCATTCACTCTTTGGAATCGTGCTATGCAGACACTAAGAGCTATAGATATTACACTCATCAATGGAACGATGTTACCACAGATAGTGATTCTCTCCATCATCTTCCTGGGAGAGATGCCGACCTTCCTAGATTGGATTGGTCTAGCGTTGATTGCTGTGAGTGTTTTAATTGTACAGATGATTCAGGCTAGACAAAAGAACAATCGCAGGGAAACAGGTGAATGACATAGTTTCAGGCCTAGAGGATTTGCGCTGTACTGACTATTTATTAGTTCGAATACGAACTATTCGTATACGAACTATAAGAGGTCGGTTGGTATGGAAGATAAAGAAATGGCTCTCTATCTGATGGAAAATGCAAAGGCGGTATTTGTAACAACAATAGATGCGGAGGGATTCCCTCAGACGAGAGCAATGTTCAACCTTAGGAATAAGGATGTATGGCCGAAGCTCATTCCCATGTTCAAAGATCACAAAGAGGACTTCATGGTTCTCTGTACCACAAATACATCATCATCGAAAATAGTTGATATTAAGCGCAATCAAGCAGTATCTATGTACTATAGTATTCCTGAAGAGTCGAGAGGTCTAATGCTTGGCGGCACCATTGAGATTGTCGATGATGTTGAAATCAAAAAGAGTCTGTGGCATGAGGGCTGGGAGAGATACTATCCGAAGGGTTACAATGATCCTGATCATTCTGTGTTGCGATTGTACCCAAGTATTGGAAGAGGTTGGAACCAGAGTCACACCTACCGATTTGAGATAGGAGGAGGACAATGATTCAACAGAAACAGGGAGGGTTTCTAATCACCAAGATCCATCACCTTGGTGGGAGAATATTTTCAAAGAAACTCAAAGAGTATGGGATAGAAATAGGTCCGGGTCAAGGCAGAATCATCTTTGCATTATGGCATGAAGATGGAATTCCGATTTCTGAATTGGCAAAACGAACAGCTTTAGGCAAGTCTACACTAACTGACCTCCTTGATCGGCTCGTGGATGCAGGTCTTCTCGTGAGAGAAAATCATTCATCCGACCGAAGAGTGACGCTCATCAGACTAACAGATTCTGCAAGAAAGATGCAGGACAAATACGAACAAGTATCCAAAGAGATGACAGATCTCTTCTATCAGGAGTTCACCTCAGATGAGATAGACAATTTTGAAGCCTATCTGCATAGACTTCTAGCAAACCTTGAGGATGTAGATTTAAAATAACCTGATTAGCGAGCATGATTCAATTCTGGGGGACAAACCTTAGTCCACCAAACTAAATCTTACCTTTATTTTCAAGCACAAGTGAAAGATGTCCTGACTTAGCTTGACGACAAAATGTCGGTATAGTAGGACAGGGCTTCTTCTCTGGTTTGAACTCCTTTCACTACGGCATTTCCTTTTGTCATGAGTGTAACTGTAACACCTTCCAGATTCTCAAGGATTATTGAACGTAGTCTTCTGGTCACCTTGAACTTTCTCTCATTTCTGCCTCCGATCTCAGAAAGATTCAATGATAGTAACTCCGGAGGGGAGATGCTGAAACTCTCAGAACACAGCATTGTTACACTGGCCTCTGTGATTCTCTCATTCAAAGATACTTCAGGGACTCCACAGATTGGGCATTCTTCCATCTTGCTAATCTCAAAAGACTCGAAGCTGAAAGTTTCAATATCGATGTGCATCAACCTACCGCTAAGGCGAGGCGTCTTTTTTGAAGCGAGAAGTACAGCTTCTCGGACTTCAAGAGAGGCTACAAGAGAGAGAAGAGATGGTGATACACCTACATTGGCACAGGTTGCATCGGGGTCATCTTGCATTTCTCCAACCAAACAATGAAGGCAACCTGTTTCATTCGGAATGAATGTTGAGATGTTTCCATAGTATTCTAAAGCGCCAGCATATATGTAGGGAATGTTGAGCTTTAAACAGGCAGCATTGACAGCACGCCTAGCTTCCATTGAGTCTAATCCATCTATTACGATATCTGACCCTTCCAAGAGGTCGAGGGCATTATCAGACCTTATAGTGGCTGCAATGGGTTCAAATGAAACAGCGTTGTTCAGCTTTGAGAGATTTGCGACTGCAGCATCAACCTTTGGCTTCCCAATGTCCTCGGTGTTGTAGATCGTTTGTCTTTGAAGATTTGAGAGTTCAACAATATCTCGATCAATGATACGAATTCTGCCAAACCCAATCGAGGTGAGAAGTACAAGGATTGGACTTCCAAGACCTCCAGCACCAACAACGGTGATGGTTGTATTCATGATAGAATCTAAACTATCCTTATCGAAATCACGGAGTGCTAGCATCCGCGAATGCCTTTCAAGATATTTGGAATCTATTTCCATTCATTGACTCTCCTTCTGAATTCAATCTCTACTCGAACAAAGTTACCTGAACAATTTCACCTTCTTCAATTACGTCAAGATTTAGTGGGAGGATAATGTATCCATCTGCCTTAGCCATACTGGTGATGGCACCAGAATGTTTGTACACTGGATGCGCCGCTCCATTTTCGATGCGGACAGTGAGGAATTGCTTTCTTCCGGATGATGATACAATTCTCTTTCCTAACTTTGCTGGAACAGTACGTTCTGTCAGGACTGGAAGTCGAGCCATCTTACGAACAGCTGGAATGAGAAAGACATACGCGTTGCTTAAGCAAGAAGTTGGATATCCAGGCATCCCCACAACTGGTGTGTCCTTAACAACTCCAAAGAGGGTGGGCTTGCCTGGTTTTATTTGAACTCCATGAAAGAGCACTTCTCCCATTTCTTCAAGGATTCCTGCCAGGAGGTCCTTCTCACCCACTGAGCTTCCACCTGAGAGAACTATCATATCAAAGCTCAGACTTGATTCTATAGCTTGTTTCAACGCATCTTTCTCATCTGTCACGACAGACAGTCGTGTAACTTCTACTCCATTCGAATTCAGAATGGATTCGAGTGTGAATGAATTTACGTCGTAGATTTGTCCGGGTTTGAGAGGTTCACCTGGTGGCACTACTTCTCTACCAGTTGGAATGACTGCGATTCGAGGCTTACGGTAAACTTCGACCATTGTCTTTCCTAGAGCTGCTACCGTTCCGATTCTTGCGGGAGTCAATAGACTCTCTTTTGCAAGAACAACTTCGTCTATCTCAATATCTTCACCAGCTTTGGAAATATTTGCTCCGGGATAGACTGGTCTTGTAAACAGTATTTGATCGCCACGTTCCTCAGTATACTCTACCATTACAACTGCATCCGCACCTTCAGGTATAGGCGATCCGGTAGCAATTTGCAGGCACTTCCCTTGTGTCACGGCAGTTTCAGCTACTTCTCCTGCGTGAATCACACCACTAAGTGTTAGAAGTATCTCGGTGTCTTGGGCTTCAAACGTGTTTTCAGCAATTACCGCATAACCATCCATAGCAGACCTGTCAAAGGGAGGAACGTTTTGGTCCGCCTTGAGATCAACTGCTAAAACACGGCCTGTTGCTTGGCTGATGTCAATCTGTTTCGTTTCATCAACAGGATTACAATGCTCAAGTAGCAGGTGTTCTGCTTCCTCTTGAGAAACAAGAAGCTTGAAAGGATTCATTTTCTTCATCGATCTATCTCCCAAATTAGATGTCCAATTCCAGAAAGTATGATTTTCGTGAGTGCTGTCTTCATAGCATTCTTCGAGCCCGGTAAACAATACACTACAGTTTTTCCAATTAGACCTGCAGATGCTTGACTATTGATTCCAGCTATTCCTATCTCATCGTAACTGATTCTCCGAAATAATTCTCCAAATCCCACAAGATGCTTCTCAAATTTGGGAACGATTGTTCTCACAGTAAGGTCTCGAGTTCCAACACCAGTACCTCCACTAGTGATGATTACCCGAATGTTAGGATTCTGGAGATATGCTTCAATACGTTCTACGATGTCCTCAGCCTTATTCTTTACAATATTGTATTCTATTATCTCATGACCTTCTGAGGAGATTAGGGTCTTGGCTGTCCTACCAGTTTCGTCATTTTCCTCAGTTCGGCTATCGCTTGTAGTTAAAACAGCGAACCCTACCGTTATTTTCTGATCTCTTCTATGTTCATCTGGCATCACAGTGGCTCCTTCACTTTCTTTGTGACTCGGATTCCCTCTAGGCGTGCTACTGGATATTGGCCTTCAGAATCTTTCTCAAGATACTTCACCATATCCCAAATTGACAAGAGTGCAGTAGTCACTCCTACAAGTGCTTCCATCTCCACACCAGTGGTATAATTGGCTGTAACTTCACATGTAGCACGTATTCGATCTTCAAGAAAATCATAAGCAATCTGCACGGATGATAGAGGGATCTGATGACAAAGAGGGATAATATCTGCTGTCTTCTTTGCAGCTTGAATTCCTGCAATTTCTGCAACTACTAGGACATCACCTTTCTTTGTTTTACCAGCATGAATCTTATCTATTGTTGACGGGTCTAGAATAACTTCACCAACTGCTTCTGCTTTGCGACGCGATACCGGTTTTGATGCCACATCGACCATCTTAATTGGATCTTCACTCATTGCTCTGATCACCCACCCAGTAGCTCCTGTCTTTGAGGATTTCTTTCTTCCAGATCATTGCTCGTTTTTTCAGTTCATCAATCGCATAACGACAGCCCTTGAATGCTTGGTTTCTATGTGCAGCTCCTACAGCAATAATCACAATATTCTCACCGGGTTGTAATTCTCCGGTCCTATGAATTATGGACACATCAGTCACCTCAAATTGATCTATTGCCTCTTGTCGAATCTGCTCAAGCTCCTTCACTGCCAAATCGTAATCGGCTTCGAATTCTAATTTCTCTACTTGATTACCTTTTGTCATGTCTCTGACAGTCCCTAGAAACATCACAACAGCCCCCATCGATGGACGCCGTGTATTCAGCATGACTTCATCTATTGAGAAATCATCATCAGAAATCTTGATCATTCATCCTCACCTTTCCAAAATGGTTCGCGTAAACGAACAGCTCTTTCTAGTGCTTCGTTAACTAATTCATCCGGCGACTCATTTCCTAGTAGACCATGTACTTCCACGAGATTATCCTGTCTAAGAAGACACGGTTTTAATTTCCCATCAGATGTTACACGAAGTCTTGTACAACGCTGGCAGAACGACTGATTATGATTAGGCCTTACTACCTCAACCTTTACACTTGTATCCTCAACAGGTACTGTGTACTGCTTTCGACCATGGAGTGACCGCTGTGTTGTATGGATAGCTTTGTTGCTAAGGTCCGCTTCAATACTAGTTAGATCAACCCAGTATTGTGCCCACTCATCATCATCAGAAATAATCTGAAGCTCAATAAGCTGCAGAATCGCTCCAACTCGACCTGCGTATCTCATCAAATCGAAAATTTCGTCAACATTCAAGCCTCGGAGCACGGCCATATTGATCTTCACTGGATTAAGACCGGATTGGATAGCTGTTTCAATGCCTCTCTTTACAGAATCTAGATTATTTCTGCCTGTAATGGTTTCGTGAAGATCTGGTTTGAGTGTATGAAGGCTTACATTGACGCGGTCCAATCCTGCCTCCTGTAGGGAGGAAGCAAGCTCTTCCAGTTTTGAACCGTTGGTTGTAAGTGATAGGTCATCAGTCAGAGGGGCTAAACGATGGACAATCTCCACGATGTCATCTCGTAGAAGGGCCTCTCCACCGGTCAACTTGATTCTCTTGACGCCCCGCTGTTTTGCAACACGGACTAAGTGCTCGATTTCTTCAACAGTCATTTCACTACCTATCCCTGATTCCCCTTCGTGATGACAGAAGAAACAGGCATGGTTACATTCTTGGGTCAGAGAAATTCTTAGGTAGTCGATCTGACGGGAGTATGAGTCGATAAGAGGTGCGTTCTTTTCCTCTTCAACCAGTTCCATCTTTTCTCCAGCGGTCATGATTCATCAACTTTTTTTCTTCATCAAGATAACTGTTATGTTTGGTCATGCATTTCGGCTTTCAATATACTCGAACAGAAGAGGCCTTGAAAGTTACATCGACTTCGTCATCTAACGCTACACGAAGGTTCTCAAGGGAGCTCCTTGTAATTTGAGCGACTAAGTTAACTCCAACATCAACTGTAAGCAGTGCCATGGCATCCTCGAGAGAGATGTCCGAAACTCGGCCCTTCAGTGTATTCCTAGCGCTAGACAACACACTGCCAAGTGAAACCACAATATCCTCAGGAGGTATTCGAACTGTTACTTTGCCATCTCTATCTGTAATGGCATCAATAGAAACATCATCGTTGAGCTTGATACTAGCGAGTCGCATTCCAGAGTGTAAGCCATTTGTAAACTCAGCAGATCCAGAGAAGATGTTGCGTGTTGTGTCATCGAAAACGAGAGTTTCTAATTGGTCACGTAGTATCTCACTGGTTAATCCCGTTCTCTGAACTGTGCCATTCTGAATTAGTATAGCTCTTCGAGTTAGATTCTCTGCCTGCATTATGTTATGAGTGGAAATCACAATGGTGGTACGTTTCTCCTTGTTTAGTTCTTTCAGGACAGCCTCCACAATTTGGGTGCTTTCTGAATCTAGGTATGCTGTTGGTTCATCAAGGTAAAGTATTTCTGGTTCTGTAACTATTCCCATTGCTAGGCATAGTCGTCTTTGTTCACCACCCGATAGGTTGCGAGCAAATCGTTCTTTCAGTGTATAGAGCTCTACCTGCTTTAGAGCGTCCTTCACTCGTTTCTCAATCTCAGATTCAGAAACATCCCTGACTCGAAGACCATATGCGACATTTTTGAAAACACTTGTACTGAAGACTGCTGGTTTCTGGAAAACAAGTGTGGACCTCTTACGGAGCTTAATCAAATCAGCTCCAGACAATCTCTCATTGTTGTAGAAAATCTCTCCTTTAGTGGGTTCAAGCAATCCAGCCATCACTCGAAGAGCAGTGGTTTTTCCTGCACCATTGGGTCCTATGAGGGACAGCATCTCACCAGGTTCTGCTCTGATATTTATGCGATCGAGCGCTTTTGTAGAATCAAAATCTACAGTTACATCTCTTAGTTCTATTACTCCCATAGCCACCACCTTACACGTTTCTCTGCCTGATTCAACATCAGGTTGAAGACGACCATCAGTACAAGAAGAATGACAGTAAGACCAAGACCGAGTGCAATCTCCCCTCTTGTGGTTTCCAGGGCAATCGAAGTAGTTAGTATCCGTGTCAGTCCTTGGATATTACCTCCTAACATTAGTGCCACTCCAAGCTCTGATATCGCCCGACTAAAGCTAGCAGAAAGCGCAAGCACAACACCACCCAATGATTCTCGTAAAACAGAAGCCGCTGCAGCCCTCTCATCAGCTCCAAGTGTTCTAGATAGCTCACGAATTGAGGGGTCAACACTCACTATTGTCTCAGAGGTTATGCTAATCATAATCGGAATGACTAGAATTGCTTGTCCGATAATCAATGCAAGAGGGGTATAGAGAAGTTCAAGAAAACCAAGAGGACCAGCACGTGAAAATGCAAGATAGAGGAGGAGTCCCAATGCCACCGTTGGCATACTCATGAGTGCTCGGAAAACACCGGTGACTGCATCTCGTCCTCTGAACTTGTACATTCCTAGGACGACACCAATTGGTAATCCAATACCTGCCGCTACCAGAGCAGCCAATCCAGAAATGGATAGAGCTCTGAGAGTTATCTCTACAATCTCGCTCTCCAGTGACATCATAATCTCCTCATACTATGTTAGGTGAATAAATCGTAATCGCCATCTTGCCATGCAGGCGGGCATTCATAGAGTGTTCCACCTGAATCGAAGAAGGCAGAGTTGTGTATCCATTGATAGATCAGTACAGGTAATTCAGTTTCGATTATACTCACTGCAGGATGGAATAAAGCAGCGCCATAAGCGTCTTTACCAAATTCTCCAATTAGCTGCTGTGCTGATTCTCTTACCAGCCATTGTAAGAATTCCACAGCGGCTGTATACTTTACAGTTGGAACTGTTGTCTTATTCACTATAATAGCACTATACACATTGAGTAAAGTTTCTCCTTCCTCTACCATCTGGTCAAGTTGTATCAATCCTTCAGACTTGTATTTGAGATAAGTACCAATGTCAGAAAGGGTGTAGAGGCTTCTTTCATCTGCAAGGTTCAGCGTAGTTCCCATTCCAGTTCCTGATGAGATAAACCAGTCTTCATCACTGAGTTCGGTATAGTTATACCCAGCCGTGGTCCAGAGACCTTTCTCCTTGGTGTTCGTCCCAGATGCATCATCCCTGCTAACCCAGATGGTTTCGTTGTTTATCCTACCATAACTCAGAATTGCATTCAGAGCATCTAGAGGAACCAAATCAAGTACGCCTGCAGGATCAGTTGAAGGACCTACAATCGTGAAGAAGTTGTATGCGAAAATCTTACGATTGACTCCATAGCTTTCCTGCATAAACGCAAGTTCTTGCAATGGAGAATGAACTAGGATCATGTCGGCATCTCCCCGTCGCGCGTTTTCTAACGCAATCCCTGTTCCTGCTGATATGAAAGCCAAAATCACTTGGTCATTCACCGACTCGTAGGTTTCTTTGATTGAATCCAACATCCCCGTATCATAGAGACTTGTTGTAGTGGAGATAACTAGAGTTTCTCTCTCCACAGTTTGATTGAAGTACAAAAGATATCCAATCGAAGCCACAGAGATTCCTACAATCACTATTATTGCAATTAGTTTCGTTTCCTTTCGCATTCGTTACACCGTTATGTTCGGTGTTACATATCGCGATAAAGCAGCTATTTCACTGTTTTGGATAGAGGAGTCATAAACTAGGAGACCTCTGCCATCTTTCAATAGATGTGGCTGTTTCATCCCTGATAGAATTCAAAATTCGAGATGTTGAAACGTCAGGTCCTTTTGCTAGTTCTGTTTCACAACGCTCTAGCAATTCACGAAGATGTTTGAGTGGATGTTTAGCTCTATCTCCCCAGTCCCACACAGAGCACCAGCGTTTTCCCAAATCCCGTCCATAGATAGACAGGGCTTTTTTTCGTAAATCTGGAGATACGATGGTGCCATTGTGTAACCAAGGCATGTCAGTCCCATTAGATTCTACGCCAAAGATTGCATTAGAGAAGAAAAGATACACAGGGATATTTACTCGTTCAGTAAACTTCCTTAGTCGAACTGCCCCAGATAGTCCACCAGCAATCGAGTAGATAATTATCGCTTGAATATTAGGCTCTTGATCTATAATAGCCTCCAAAATGCCTTCAATTGTACCTCCTGTTGCTATTGTATCCCCAACAATTACCAGAGGATTCTCAGGCAATGCCTCGAAGTTCATGTAAGATAGTTCAGTTACCCAGCCCAGTGGAGATGGATGCCTCTTAGCACCAATAAAACATCGGTTGATTGTTTCGCCAAAAACTATCTCAAATGCCTCAGCAGTGCTGTAGTATAGGGCTCCTGCCAATGGAACTACTTCCGTTATCTCTGAGAAAAGAGCTGACTTGAGCTCGGGTACAATGT
>DAOWDY010000004.1 GCA_030638785.1 Candidatus Thorarchaeota archaeon | reverse complement strand
CCTTCCCTGTGCTTTTATCAAACAAGTTTTTCCTCCATCCGGAGTGATTTTGATGATTGCACCCTCTATCACCTCTAAGGGGATTCCCTCTTTCTTTAACACGTCATGAAACCATCTTGACATGGTTGTATAGTATTGCTCTACACTGTCCCCTTCCATATCTGGTGATAAGGTTCCACTCACTAAATCCACTATAATTTCCCATGGGGGGTCGTGATAGCTGAAAGGATCATTTCCTACTGGTTCGTGTGACCATATTGAGTCCCGTGTAGCATTATTCGCCACAGATTGCAATCTACTTAATTTCACGAAATAGCCGCCCCATGAATCTCTTTACTGCACAATGTGAGTAACTAACACTGATTGAAGATAAGTGTAGTAGATGTGAATTCTCTACCAATATTGCAGATGTCAGTACAAAGTGTCATGGATGCTGCCTTCTTGCCGACATCCTTAAAACTCCACTAGCGTTGTTTCTTATTTACGCACCCTCTGTCATTTTAATTTCTGCGAGAGTAACTCAATGAAGATGAATTTTGCACTACCCGTTGAAATGCGTGATGGAATAAAACTATCAACAATCCTCTATGTTCCACAAGAGTCTGGAAATTTCACTACAGTACTCATACGTACTCCATATAGTGCAAAGGGTTACTTAGCCGCAGTTGATGCTCTAAGGGCCACAGGAGCATATGCCATTGTCTTGCAGGACACTCGAGGAAGATATGACTCCGAGGGGCTTTTCACTCCATTCAAAGAAAAGGAGGATACTCTCGACACAATATCTTGGATCAAGAAACAAGATTGGAGCAATGGTCGATTCATAGCAATGGGGCCATCGTATCTCGGATACGTCGCGCTACAAGTACTAGATGATGAAGGTGACTCTATAGATGCTATCTTCTCTCCAATGACATTTACTCGACCTTACGATGGATTGGTCTATCGGAATGGAGTCTTGCACCTACATTGGGCTTTACCGTGGTCCATCATGACTTCGACTCGTGTTCAATCTTCATTAGCACGGGTGAACGGGACTTGGCCTGAAAATTACTCCGGAGCTCTTCCAGACAAAGTGGACTCTCTTGGATGGCCCGACCATGTGTGGCAACAGTTTCTGAATCCAAAAGCAACTAATGACTGGTTGAAAGACTCTGTCAAAATCTCAAAACCTCTCAAGACCAGAGTATGTCTTGTCGGTGGCTGGTTTGATTTCATGCTTGGAGCCACCTTCAGCACATTCGAGGATGTAATGAGTGCCGGCGGACAACCACCCGACTTAATCTTAGGACCGTGGGGTCATAATGGATATCTCCAGAGTTTGCCCGGTCTTGGAGATTTTGATTTCGGGAAGGAAGGAAAAGCAAATGCCGCAGCAGATTTTATGGGTATGGTCAAGCGAACCGTGGAAGGTGCTAGCCAATATATCAAAGCATACATTCTACGAAAAGATGAGTGGATTACTCTGGACTCGTGGCCTCCCAGCGAAGAACTAGTTGAAACACAATTGCTTCATTTAGACACTGGCTTCACTCTGAATCTTGAACCTCCGAAGAAGGAATCTGAGTTTGACATTCACGTTGATCCATCAAATCCAGTCCCAACTATTGGTGGTGCGGTCTGGGAATTTCCTCCACTCCTCGAGCCAGGACCTGCTGATCAATCTCAATTGAGTGAGCGAAGAGATGTACTGCGTTTCTTCGGAGAACCAGCGACTGATTCTTACACGATACTTGGACCAATCACAGCAAAGCTTTGGGTCACGTCTGAAAGTCCTGAAACTCATTTTACCACAAAGATGCTACTAGAAGACAAGGATGGAAACCAGCGGTTTTTACAGGATGGTATAGTGAGTGTCAAAGGACGGCTTGAAGATTACACACAGATTCGTGTGGATATGCTTGCGATTGGCATCCAAATTGAGAAGACTGAACGCATTGGTTTTGAAGTGTCTTGGTCGAATTTCCCGAAATATGAACTACCTCAAATTAGTGGACCCTCGTTACAGAGTGTGAAGTCAAGTGTTGAACAGCCCTCATTTTTTGAGATTTCTGTCCTCCGGTGAATGATTCGTATTCACGTTGAAAACTTAGACGGCGATATTAATAGATGCAATCTTAGCTGATTTCGGAGCTAAGTTTTAAGGATGTTTAAATGTCATATACCAACTGTCATTGTTCTACTATCGAAACTGTGGGGGATACTTTGCGAATGAATCCCGTTATAGAAACAGAAAATCTCACAAAGATATTTGCGGACAAGCTCATCGCTGTAAACAACTTGAATCTAGAAGTAGAGGAAGGTTCAATCTATGGTCTCCTAGGTCCTAATGGAGCAGGCAAAACTACGATAATACGACAATTATTGGGATTGATAAACCCAACTGCGGGAGTGGTTAAAATCTTCGGTGAACGAATGACTCCAAACTCCTCAAATCTACGAGAACGGATCGGATATCTCTCAACAAATCCGAAATTTCCACCTAAAATGACTCCGATAACTTACTTGAACTTCATAGGTAAATTGTTCTGTCTGTCAAAGAGTGAAAGAACCTCGCGACTCTCATCGCTCATAAGATCAGTCGATCTCTTACATAGTGCCTCTCACCAGATAAAGGATTTTTCAACAGGAATGATCACCCGCTTAGGGCTTGCAGCAGCTATGATGAATCGTCCGGATTTGCTTATCCTTGATGAACCGACCTCTGGCTTAGATCCAGTTGGGAGAAAATCAACTCTAGATTTGCTCGAGGAACTAGATAGTAAGAAAACGATACTTGTTTCATCCCACATTTTAAGCGATATCGAAAGAATATGTACTCATGTTGGAATAATAAATGAAGGTAAGCTCATCTATTCAGGACCAATCAAAGAGATGAAGAAATACATACAAAGCAACAGATTCAGATTAGAACTTGAGGGAGATATGGATGCCTTCTGTAATAGATTGGTGTCAATAGAAGGCGTTGTGGACTTCAAGAGATTGGGCGAGTTCACACTGGAGATTCGTTTTGTTTCAGATAGTCCCGTACTGAAGATGGTACTAGCAGTGTTGAATCTCATTGTCGAGTGCGGTTTAGATTTGATATCGATAAACTCCTCGATCTCTAGTATTGAGGATGCGTTCTTAGAACTAATAGAGGAGGAAGAATCACTTGGGTTCACCAGAGCTTTTAAGAATTAGACGCGGATTAGACGAATTAGACGAGAAAATTGGATTAAGGTTAGACGAATTAGATGTGAAAATTAGACGAAGGGTAACACCTTTCCTAGCCATAATGCAAGCTGATCTAAAGAGCCTCATTAGGACCAAAATCACCTACGGTTGGCTAATAGTTGCAATGTTCATTCATGTCCTATTTGTTCTGGGTGCAGTTGCATATATGGACACATCATCTATCATTGTACAAGTCCTCTCTGATTTCACCATGTTCTGGAGTTTCCTGGTCATAGGCATTTCTGCTAGTGCAGTATCTTCTGAATCCGGAGAAATTGCTGACTCTATAATGAGCAAGTCAGTTAGACGGTACGATTACATTTTGGCAAAGTTCGCATCAAGAATTTCATACGTGATGGTGATATATTTAGCAATCATATCGGTAATAGGCGGAATATCTCTTCGAATGGCAGAAAACACCCACGAGGTCAATGGACTGATAGTAACCATCCTTTTCGTTGCACTTCTTCTGATCATGTTGACTACTCTTGGTGTTACATTTAGTACCGTAACGTCAAACACAGTCATTTCCATTGTATCACTGCTTATTCTCTGGTTTGCAATGATAACCTTCTTTCCAGCCTTAGACTTGGGGTTAATAGCTCCAACTGAATTGATGATCGTACTACAAGATGTAATTCAGAACGTGTGGACTGGTGACGAATGGATACCAGCTGTAGTATACAGTACCATCACGGTACTCTCGGTGGTCATATCCACAATATACTTCTCTTTGAAAGATATCTGATGTAGTTCGATCATTGTGAGATTCATAGGTTACCATTACATGGGTGAAAATGACTAGAATAACAAAGAAAATCTTCAAATTATCAAGGAAGATGAGTCGTTTCGTTTCAGATTCTGTGGTCATGAAGATTATTCACCTTTAATGAATTGAAGGCGGTTATACCGACATAATAATCATTCTTATTTCTCTGAATCAATGCTTGATTGAATTCTATAAAGTCAAGGTGTATGTCCATGATTTAACCAACTAGAGTCCAAACATATCCTTTCTTTTCTTTTGAGAGCCTCTTAGTAACTTCATTATCAATCTCTAACGCTTTCAATGTTCTAGGAACACGATCTTTACACTCTAGTGATTCCTTGGAAGCTTCAACAATGATTTCAGTTGTTGTTGCTTCACCCAAGTCCTTCAAAATCTTGATTACTCTCGATTTCGAATCATCGTCGTCAAAAGTTGTTCGACTTGCTGTAACTATTAGGACAAATGCAAGAGAAATTTCCGTGATAATCGCAAACACTATACCGATTGTAGATAACAAGACAAGGCTGGGTACGAAGAAACCAGTAATACCTCCGAAAAAGTAACCCACTGATCCACCAATTATTAACGAGATGCCCAGAACGTTACTAAGGAAACCAGATTTGAAAACCAAGTAGCCGACTATAATCAGGTGAAGACCATATAAGATTAGACCAGAAAGAAAGACTTGGTAGAAAAGAGGTATTTCAACAATCAACAACACCATACCTGCAATGAAAATTAAAGCTTCTATCCCCCTCAATCTTGCGGCCCATATTGACAGATCCTTGTTAACTGAAGAAAGTACATTGTTTAGTGGAAAACTAACTACTAAACTTATGAATGCCAACGGAACAAGAGCACAAATGATGAGAATGAAGAACAACACATTTGCTTTCACACTCTGAACCGCTGCTAACATACCTTCAACTGGTACGTAGAATAATGTATTCAGGGACAAAAATATGAATGACCCCAACAGTATTCTAGTTAAAATGAAAACTCCTGAATTCCTTGCACATCCTACTCTATCTAAAGCTAGTCCATGATTCAATTGATTTCCTCCAACTTCTTAGCCCAGTAGATTTTATGACATAATGTAGTTTTCCGTTAATCTCCTACCAGGTATATCATTATTCCATTTTGATGGTTAACCGTAGGAAGTGAAAAAGGGTGTCCACTGATGACATGTCGATCAACTCAAATGATAATCAATTTTCCCCTCAAATCAAGATTCCTTTTGCCGACACCAATCCCCCTTGATGGCGCTGAGATGTCCGTTGTGATGATTCAAGTGTGCGAACATATCTGAAATCACATCGATAATGCGCATGCCTTGATGATATTGAGACTCACAGGATTCATCTAGTTTTCGACTCAGCTCTTCGACTGGGGTATTCTCAATCCAGAAAAGGAAATCACTCTCAGTCGAGTCGTAGTAAGCTTCAATCTCTTGTAGTGGCGTTCCTATCCAATCACCTGTGTTAGCTGAGTTGCCACCACTATATGAATCGAAGAAGTCAGGATTCTTGGGAGGGTTGCCTCGAATCAGCATATTCAAAACAAAGTCGTAGACTGCAGCCTGATGGGCGAGGAGCCAGCCAATCGATGACATGCCCGTTGAAGGCCGAAAGGACAAATCATTACATCCGTTCTTCTGCAGGCCTCGAAAAGCCCTTTCACGCAAGGTCCTAGTGAAAAAGAACATACTCTTGACAAATTCAACATTCATTTCAATCAACGTGGCCCTAGACCGAATCGATTTATACATTGGCAACAAAGCAGACATCCGAAATGAAATTCTAGTTTCCAACGATTCCTGAGGATTCGAACCGGTTTGGTGTATTAGCTATGCTAGATCTTTGGTCTAGGGTTCCTCTTCAGTTGAATGAGCTTCTCTACATCACCAAGTGTACCCACTTCTGGTTGCTTGATATAGAGCCATCTCCCATCATGAAACTGTTTCGTTTCATCAAAAAGACTCACAATATCTGAACCAAGTTCCTCTCGAATGCCCTCAAACGTCTCGACCTCTTTCTTTCCCAGAATGACCTGTACTGTGAATCCGCCTTTTTCTGGATAGAATGACACAAGCGTCTTACCACTCTTCCGATAACGAAGTATCCAACCGTACTTGTCACCCCAGTAACTAAGCTCTGGCTGGAAGTCATAATTCATGGTCATGAACTCTTCAAGGGCAATCCATAACTTTGATGCCTTCAAACCAATGTACTCTAGAATCTGTTTCTCAGTAGGTTCATGATCCCTTCCGAGCATTCGTTCTCTCT
>DAOWDY010000032.1 GCA_030638785.1 Candidatus Thorarchaeota archaeon | reverse complement strand
TGGAGGAGTGGTTCCTACATCAACAACAACAACCGGGACAACGACTCCCTCTACTACTGCACCTCCACCGGATGCATTAGACGCACGTATTGGGATATTCGTTGCAGCCGCGATAATTTTCAGTGCGTTTCTGTCTTTGATCGTGTATCAACAGGCAAAGCGGTTATCCTAGTATCTTTTCTAACAGTGGTTTTGTTGATATCATATGCATTCCAAGACCGAGTTCATCAGGCTCTATTCCCATAGCTAATCCCAGAAGCTGTGTTAAGTAAATCACTGGAATCTGGTACTTCTTCTCTCCGCTTTCCTTGTTAAGTTGTGCCTGTGATGCCTCATATTGGAGATGACAGAATGAACATGCATTAAGTATACAGTCGGCTTCCACTTCATGGACACTATCCAGCTTGTCTTTAGCAATGTCTACAGAAACTGACACATTGCTACCTCGGACTCCACCACCAGCTCCACAGCATATGAATTTGTCACGATATTTGACACTCTCTGCTCCTGTTGCCTCAACTATTTCGTCAAGGAAAGTAGGACGTTGAGTCTGTTTCCATGGTCGAAGATTGCTTGGTTTAAGAAGGTGGCATCCATAATGAACCGCGATTCTTACCCCCTCGAGAGGGCGCTTGACCAACTTCTTGATATTCTCAGGGCCAAACTCATAGATGACCTCTATGATATGCTTCGCATCAGTGGTTGCATTATACTTGAGTCCGACATCCTTCAGAATGTTTTGAACTTCTTTCAAACGGTCAGGATATTCCTGTACTGCATGAATTGCCTCTTTGAAAGTTCCATAGCAACCATTACAACCAGTAATAATGTCTCGACCTTCTTTCTCTGCAAGTGCAAGGTTTCTTGATGCGAGAGCTAACCAAGTCGGGTCGCTAAATGATCTAATGACTCCCGGAGCTGGACAGCAGCTTGCACCCTCAAGCTCTTCTAGATTGACACCTAACGCTGGCATCACAACTCGCAAGCTCTTCTCAATATTTGGAAAACGGTTAGGCATCACGCATCCGAGAAATAAGCTCATGGTCTGTGCTTCCGTCATCATTTTTCACTCCCCGCTTCTTCGCCTTCAATCAATTTCTTGAAGCCCGTCTTCTTCATTATCTTCTTGACATCTTCAAGGGCTTTTTCATCAGCATGAACGGTAGGTGGAATTTCACCCAGACCAAGTTCCTTCCGCTTCTCACGATTTTTATCATCTATGGGTACTGCATGACCAGTTTCGAGAAGGATCTTTGAGGTCTTCTTGTGCTGAGGAAGCATGTATCCTTCCTTGACTGCCATATTCCTCAAGATAATGATAGCATCAGTTGTCTTAATCTGCCTAGGACATCGCTCTAAACAGGTGAGGCAGGTCGAACACAACCATAGATCCGGACTTGAGAGCACGTCATCCTTAAGACCAAGAACAGCTTTTCTCATCAACTCTCGAGTTCGAAAGGCAGTGCGTCGTCCACTTGGGCAGACACTCGAACACGTCCCACACTGGATGCATGTTCTAATTCTGTCCGCTCCAGCTGCAACGATAGCATCCACAAATTCTGGATCCATCTTTTCAGTATCAATGTGATCGCGTTCTATACTTTCGTTCATTGTGGAAGCTCCTGACAGACCTCTGTTCTATCGCTCGGCGAAAAAAACCGTGATATAAGAGTGGCGCTTTAGACAAATACAGATTGGAATTAATCCTTTTCATGCTATGGATAGAGCTACGCATGATTCACAGCAATATCTACTCGTAATTGTAATCTGCTTCTGATAATAATCCTAGGTTTCCAATCCTAACATTCTCTAATCCACACTCTCTAGCAACCTGAGAGGCTGCAGTAGCATGTTTCCTACTAGTCCTTGGAAGGTCCGTCATATGGTGATGTGGATAGAATCCAAGGAATGCAGTGGGAATAGTTGGATCGCACACAGCAATGAAACTGCAGAGAAGTTCTAATTCTTTGAGTCCAATATATCCAGGAATGAGGAGAATGCTTGCAACGAGAAACTCCCCTTCTCTGTCTTTTCCAAGAGTGGCAAGATTTCGAAAATTTTTCAGGACTGTATTGTTACGAATTCCTGTTAGAGTTCGATAAAGGTTAGGTGATATCGCCTTAAGGTCAAATTTGATGGTACCATTACTTTCTTTTACAATTTCAGCAATTCTCTTGAGCCACTTCCCAGAGATATTTCCATTCGTTTCATAACAAACTCGTGTCTGCCACTTCGTATAGAGTATCTTCGATGTTTCAAGTGAATGAATTGGATTACACGCTGGGTCACCTCCAAAGTAGCAGACGCAGGCAGTATTTTCGTCCGCAGAATTTGCTAGCTCCTCAGGCGTCATCAAGGGAGCTCCAGCCTTCATCATATTTTGATAACTGGAATTCTGACAGAAAAGACAGTCTGAGTTACATGAACCATAGAACACTGCCAGATTCTTCAGTCGTGCAGTCCCTAGATTCAACTTCTGTGTCTTTGTGACTGGACACACCCAATCCGCAACGCAGTTTGTGGGGAGCGAGTCGAAATACCAAGAAACAGGAACCGCATCGCCATACCTTCTCACAACTTCTGTTTTAGCCGCTATTTGATTATGACAGAATCCAATCTCTTGATCAAGCATTCTACAGTGATTACCACAATCTGGACAGACTAGGTTTCCAACCGATGGGACCGTCTTAACTAGACCGATCTTTTCACGTAGCTGAGAGTGAATGGCTAGAGAAGATGAAATCAAATCATCATTAAAGGTAGCACACTCACCACAGTATCCTAAGATCTTTGCAGCAATCCTGTCCGGATGATTAGGGCAATTCATCACTATATTGTATGCACAGGTCAATGAAAATGTTGGCTTCCTCTCTTAACGGGGTTAATTAAAATGCTTGCCAATTGGTAATGGATTTAAGGCTGAAAACCTAGCGCTCTCTATCAGACGGTGCATCAAATTGGTCAGTGTTGAAGAGAAAGTACCAATCGATATAGACGAGGTCGACAAGGACTTCGTTGACATGGTCAAGAAGGCTGGAGGCCCCAACATCCAGAGCTGTTTCCAATGCGGAACATGTAGTGGAAGTTGTCCTGCTGGAGCGCGGACCAATTACTTGGTTAGAGGTATTATCCGAAAAGCACTGTTAGGTTTGAAAGAAGAGTGTGTATCTTCCCCCGAGCTCTGGTTCTGCACTACATGCTATACTTGCACTGACAGGTGCCCTCAGGATGTACAACCAACTGAGGTCATCAAGGCCATTCGAAATATAGCAGTTCAGTCTGGATATATGCTGGCACCTCACCAGAAAGTAGCAGCGAAGGTAGTCGAGGTAGGTCATGCTGTACCATTGGGTGGAACAACTTGGGAAAATCTACGTGAAAAAGTAGGCCTCATACGTGTACCTCCTAATGCCAGTGGGAATCAATGGGCAATAGATGAGATTCAAAAAATCACTAAAAAAAGCGGATTTGACGATCTCATTGGTTATGAGGAGTTCATGAAAGCAGAGGCCGAGAAGGCAAAGAAGAAGGCTGAAGAAAAAGCAAAAGAGAAGGCCGAACAAGAAGCGAAAGAGAAGGCCAAGGAAAAGAAGGCGTGAAACACTATGACAAAGAAACCCACATACTATCATTTCCTTGGTTGCGTGATTCCTCACCGTTATCCAAGTGTTGAGAAGGCAACAAATCTTGTCTTTGAGGATTTAGGAATTAAACTCCTAGACCTAGTAGGTGCAAGCTGCTGTCCGGCTCCTGGAGTCTTTGGTTCATTTGACAGAGTTACTTGGGCCACAATATCTGCAAGAAACCTCACATTAGCAGAAGAGGGTGGGCATTCCATAACTACAGGATGCAATGGTTGCTTTGCCAGTCTCTGGGATGCCAATCACGAACTCAAGCATGATGACGAACTCCGTGATGCAGTTAACGAGAATCTCTCTGTCATTGATCGTGAATTCAAGGGCACAATTGAAGTAACCCATTATGTCGACGCCCTCTATGCCTCTGCTGGTCTTGAGAAGATTCGCGAAAAAGTAACACGCCCTCTTGAAGACGTGAGAATGGCGCTACACCCGGGCTGTCATTGGATGAGGCCTAAGAACATCAAAAAGAAAGATGATTCTGAACATCCACAGATCTTCAGAAACCTCTGCGAAACCTCTGGTGCCACTTACCTCCCCTACAAAGACGAGCTCATCTGTTGTGGTGCAGGTGGAGCTGTTCGAACAGCTGACGTGAAGACTGCATTAGACTTTACAAAACAGAAATTCGAGAGTATTGAAGCAGTTGGAGGCGCTGATATCATTGTCACCCCCTGTCCGTTCTGTGAACTTCAACTAGACCTAGGTCAGGTCGAGATTCAGAAGTTCTTTGAGAAAGAGTTCCGTTATGATGTGATGCATATTGTAGAACTACTCGCCCTAGCTTTTGGTCATGACCCAGATGAGTTTGGATTAACCACTCACCTACAATATATGCAGAGAAAGATTCAACCCAACTGGGAAGTATTAGGAATTGAGCGTCCACAGCCTGAAGACGTTGCGGCCTCGGAATGATACTCTAAAGATTGATTCAAATCTCGATGAGTTTGTAATCAGGAGAAACAATCATTCATCAATCAGATGGATTACATTTTCTCTACCATCTCTGAATCTTCGAACAACACCCCTTTGTTCGAGCCCTGTTAGTACCATACTCGCCAATGATTGTGACATCCCAAGATCATCGTAGATATCTCGCTGAGAGCATGATCCGCCTTTGCGAGAGAGCAACTGAATGATCTGCTCTTCATGTTCTGTCATTCCCTGATCTCTAAGTGCTCGAGGAACTCTTGCTGTTCTAATCATTCCTGGGAGTTTTTGGGCAATGATTACTATTACTGCTCCGCTCACAACCGCAAGTAGTATGAATGGAATGATGTTGATGTCTGCTACTACAGATGCAGGTTCGAAGTTTGGTGTACCGTATTTGATAATGAAAACACGTTCCTGACCAGGAAGTATCTGACCTACCTCCCATAGGAAGACCATGCTAGTCCCATCTGTATAGTTCTGTGTCGGACTGGGGTATAGTGGTGAGGTTTCTGTATCAAGAAGCCCATGCTGTGGAAGTGTGGCTTTAAACGTGAAATCCCTGAATTCGTTTATGGGTCTGACATAGAAAATCGCTGTTCCAAGACAGATGTTTCTTTCATCACAGATACCAATAGATTCTTGCAACATATCGCTAACAAACTTGAGCTCAACCTGATGAGAGGTGAGGGAACTGAATGGGCTATCGGGTGTTACTCGGATTAATGCGTAATTGCTCTGAGGCATAATACTGGTCGAAGCATTATTTCCATCAACGACAGAACTTTGAATAATCAGTTCTCTGAGGTCGATTCGAATATCGAATGAATCAGCAGTAGTTAATCCTGTATACGTCACATTAGCACTGAAAGAAATAATACTCGTTCCATTCTCTTTTAGGATGGCATGAATTTGAACATCTTCCATTACAATGTCTAATGCACTATCTTGTGCTGATACTCCATACGGTAGGCCTGACATCAACACTGCAAAGGTCAGAAATAGCATGATGTGGCGTGCATCTAGTTTCGACCGAATGTGCATAGTAAAGTACACCTCTCCAGACCCTGATAAATCCTATAGAATGTCCGTAGTGGGGGAGCTCTGCTCCCCCAGGGGACCGAAAACTATCTTCGTTTCATAACTACTGCAACAATCGCGATTGTAGCGATACCAACTATTGCAGCACCCAAAGTAATCTCAAGAGGAACTTCTCCTAGGGGATTTCCTGTAGGTATAGGCACTGGAGAGTTTGTTTCTACAAACTTCATTGAAGGGTCATGCAATACAGATCCTCCATCGAAGTTGGGATAGGCGAAGAATAGGAGCAAAGCTTTTCCATTGGCCCAATAGGATGTCGAAACATCAACAGCAGTCTTAGAGCCATCAGGCAGGGTTTGGACTGCCTTGTCTACCCAGCGATAGAACCCACGTGTGGTATTGGTGGTTGCTTCAACGAGAGAGATTTCCTGTATGTCTTCCTCGTCAACATCATTGAATGGCTCCCCCAAGTCATCATGTATCTCCCATTCATCTTCAGATTCAATCTCCGTGTCGTCATCATCTTCATGAAGTTCGAAATTGTGGTTCTCACCATCTGAGGCCACATCCTCTTGGAGGTAGTTCAATACAGCTACTTTTGATGTGTTTGAGAGATAGGGGAAGTTACCAATTTCGATGTCAATTTTTAACTCGACACCACCATCAATGGTATAGGTTGCCTGAACGCCCGCATCATCCTTAACCTTTCCATCGAAATCATTCATGTAGATGTGAGCATAGAACTGCATGGTCATTGATTTGAATCGAGTGAGATTCATCGTTTCATATACTGGATAGTCATCATCCTCAGTGCTATTATCACCATCAGCAAGAAGGAAGCTATCTTCATCTTCCTCGCCATATCCCGGCATCCAGTCTTCAAACCAGTCGTCATCAAAATCCTCGCCGGTGAGTCCACCTTTGATATAAGATGCATAGACTTCTGAGTTCGTGCCATTTTCATCAGTGACCGCACCGGTCTTCAGGTGCCAATCGAATGCCTCCAATGGAGCGAACTGAATAGTTTCATTGATCTGATAGACCCCGTCACCATTCTGATCTTCAAACTCAACCACCATCAAATAACTAACCTGAAAACGAGAAAGACTACCATTCTCATCTGGTGTGTACCAGTATTGATAGGATGGAATCTGTGAATCTAACCTGACTGTCATGACATTCGTCTGTATCCATACTGTTCCTACATCATCACGATCATGACTAGGTTCATGGTCGTCATCATCATCGTCTTCATGTTCAGTTTCTGTGGTTGTATCGTCACCATCATCGGCGCTTGACAATGGCTGAGCATTGACAATTGCTACAGATGACATGAACAGAAAGAGCATCATTACAAGCAGAGTTTTACTAATCACGGCATGCTTCATAATTTAATCACTAACTCTCCCTTTCATTTTTTATATATAACGAACATTAAGAAGAGTGCAAAATTCAGAATCAATCTCACTCCATATGGCTTCTTTTTGGTTATAGCAATCTATGACCCTTCAGAATATTTCAATCAAGAATTAGGTGTGTTATATTATCTAGTTAGAAAACTGAGATATAGCGATGTCCGTCCAATGGAGGTATTGAAAACTGGAGAGCGACTATTTCGCATGAGCCTTTGGCTTGATGCGTATCTCTACTTGGCTGAGATCGTCTAGTCGCGCAGCCTCCTCCCGGTATCTGATTCGAGTCAGATATGCGCGCGTATAGAGTCTAGTAGCCTTCATCCTATCTATGTGTTATGCCTGTAATATATAACTACCACAGTCTTTGTTCGTAAAATAGCGGAAGTTAGATGCTTGTTGGCGCCATTGGTTGACGAAAAATTGGCAGTCCTTTCGATTCAAGGTGTACGAGCGGCCTTTCTTCGACCAAATACGTGTTAATGTTTATATGCGTTCAAGAAATCACGATGTTTGTGACTCGCTCTTTCTATACTTTCTATGTAGTCATGTGTGGCCTTGGCTAGGTCCCGCGCCCATAGGGGCACGTGGCCAGGTAAGTAAAAATATTGCCACACAAGAAAGGCCGTGGAGGCCTTAAGAAAATCCGTGTGCGTGACGTTGTTGGAGCTCAGTACCCTCACAGGAAGGAGCGCTGCACCGTAAACATCGCACCCCACTGCAAGGGTTGGGTAAATGGCAACACCATGCCCGCCCCTGGTGTCTGCAAGCGCTGCTGGCAGACACGCAGAGCTAAGGAGTAAGGGGTTCATCCCCTTCTTTGTTTTTTTTGAGAATTGTTTCTATACAGAAATGACAGATAGTAGTTTTGGCGCAGAACTTTCAACCTATAAAATATCTGACTGATTTTAGAAATCATGAAGATTGAAAAAGTTACATCAGTCTGGATGATATTCGTTGGTTTGTCAATAACCATACTCTGGATTATGATACTGCCCACAGAAAGGCATTCATCAATGGGGCGTATATAGATACACATTACATGGAGCTCTTCCGTAACAACAATTGAAGCAAGCAGTTACTTAACATTGTTTACCATTTATTGACAATTGATTTGTTGCAGGGCAAACATTTTATCATGCAAATCAAATTGCCCCAGCCATCACCAGTGGAGAGAACTCAGGAATGGCAGAGGCAAATAAGCCGGTCGTGATTATTGGTGCAGGAATTGCAGGAATGCGCGCTGCACTAGACCTAGCTGAAATGGGCGCTCAGGTATTTTTAGTTGAGAAACTACCCTCTATTGGAGGACACATGTCCCAACTAGACAAGACCTTTCCCACTTTGGACTGTTCGATGTGTATCCAAGGTCCATGGATGGTAGATTGCTCACGCCATCCTAACATTGAGATACTGGCGTATTCAGAGGTCCAGGAGATTACTGGGAAACAAGGCGATTTTACAGTCCAGATTTTGAAACGGACACGAAGAGTCGATGCTGAGAAGTGTACAGGTTGTGGTGATTGCGAGCGTGTCTGCCCCATAGAGATACCAAACGAGTATGATCAAGGACTCAAGATGCGAAAGTCTTCATACATTCCATTCCCTCAGGCTGTGCCCAATATCGCCACGATTGACATGGAGAACTGTATTGAATGTATGATGTGCAAGAACACATGCAAAGCTGACGCCATTCATTTTGATATTGCAGATGAAACCCTCATGGTCAATGCAGGATCTGTCATCATTGCAACTGGATACGAGCTGCTCGATCCTTCTACTGTTCCTGAATACGGATATGGACGATATCCAAATGTAGTGACAGGTCTTGAGTATGAGCGGATGGTGTCCGCAAGTGGTCCTACAGGTGGTATTGTTATGAGACCGTCTGATGGACGAGAACCCCACAGGATCGCGTTCATTCAATGTGTTGGTTCTAGAGATGTCAACCATTGTGCTTACTGTTCAAAGATATGTTGTACCTATGCTACAAAAGAGGCAATCATCACAAAAGAACACACTCCTGAGGTACACATTGATATCCTCTACAACGACATGCGTGTCTTTGGAAAGGGATTCGAGGAGTTTCTCGTCAGGGGTGAAACCGAGTACGAAATCAATTATGTCAAAGGTCTCCCAAGCGAGATCTGGGAGGATCCAACCACTGGTGACCTTATTGTTCGTCACAGTGACGCGAAAGGACATGAGGTTCTTGATGACCGGTATAATCTCGTTGTTCTGAGCCCTGCAATGGTCCCAACTAAACAGGGGGACCTATTCAATAACTTGGGAATCAAGACAGATCAGTATGGTTTTGTAGACTCAGAGAACGATGCCCTAGTGATGTCAACCACTAACGTTCCTGGCATTCATCTCTGTGGTTCGGCTCATATGCCCAAGGACATTCCTGACTCCGTTGCACAGGGAAGTGCTGCTGCAGCACTTGCGGCAATGGATATTACTATCCCGAAGGGAGAGGAAACTGAAGCCCTTACTGAATCCGACTTAGAGTTGATTGCTGCAGAGCCTAGAATTGGTGTGATAATCTGTTCGTGTGGAATCAATATTGCTGGTACTGTTGATGTCGCAGAAGTAACCGAGTATGCTAGTACTCTCCCCAATGTTGTATATTCAGAAAATCTACTCTACTCATGCTCATCAGATGCACAAGTAGTCATCAAAGATGCTATCAAAGAACACAACCTCAACCGTGTTGTAGTGTCAGCTTGTACACCCCGTACACACGAGCCACTCTTTAGAGCCACTATCGAAGAAGCAGGCCTTAACAAGTACCTCTTCGAATTTGCTAACATTCGTGAACATTGCTCTTGGGTACATCAAGCAGAAAAGGATGAAGCAACTGCAAAAGCAATGGATCTTGTACGAATGTCTGTAGCCAGAGCAAAGCTGCTTGAGCCACAGGAAGAAGCTGTGACCCAAGTTGAACCACTAGCAGTTGTGGTCGGTGCCGGAGTAGCTGGCATGGCGGCTGCTGATGTTATTGCCAATAAAGGATTCAAGGTCTTCCTCATTGAGCGTGAAGACAAAGTAGGCGGCTTTCTGAACGAGCTGAAGACGGTGAATTTTGACCATCGTCCTGCTGCGGAAATAGTAGCTGAATACGCAGAACGAATAGAGAAGAACCCGAATATAGACCTTCGACTGAACTCAAAGATTATCGAGTCCATGGGCTCCATTGGTGATTTTGATGTGGTCATCAAGACCGGAAAGGAAGAGGAAACCGTCAAGGTTGGTGTTGTTGTAATCGCTACGGGTGCAGAGGCACTTGCAGAGAAGGGTCTCTATGGGCTAGATAAAATCCCTGAAGTCATGACAGTCCCAGAGTTCAATGAACGAGTTGACTCAGGAGAAGGCATCAAGGATGGCGAAACTTTTGCAATGATTCATTGCGCAGGGTCTCGAGAGGATGAATCTCTCGAAGGTTCTAGGACATGGTGTTCTGGTATTTGTTGTATGGTTGCGCTTGAGCATTCTTTGGAACTGCTAGAGAAATATCCCAATTCCCGTGTATTCCACTTCTATCGAGACCTCAGAGTATTCTACGATGCGGAAGATAAGTATCGTGAGGCCCGAAAGAAGGGTGTTGTTTTTGTTCGATTCGACAAGGACTCGCCCCCTGTCGTGAAGAAAGGCAAAGACAAGGCCATCACGATTAATGTCAAGGACCAAGTTCTTGGAGCTGAGTTGAAGATAGATGTTGATCATGCAGTACTAGCGACTGCAATGGTCCCGCGTGAGAACAAAGCGCTCTCTGAGCTATTCAAGGTCCCACTGAACCTTTCTGGGTTCTTCATGGAGGCACATCCAAAGCTCCGACCTGTAGACTTCCAGACGGATGGTGTTTATGTAGCGGGAGCTGCTACTGCACCGAAGAGTATCGAAGAATCGATAGCTCAGGGTCAGGCAGCAGCCTCACGTGCATTAGTTCCACTCATTAGAGGTATTAGGAAGGCTGAGGCAATTGTATCCGTTGTTGATCCAGAGATTTGTGTGGGTTGTGGTACCTGTGAGATCAACTGTGTGTATAATGCAATAGAAGTGGTCCCCGGAGATGGTGGTCACGACTATGCAGTGAGCAACCCTGTTCTCTGTCAGGGCTGTGGAAAGTGTGCTGCCGGTTGTCCAGCTGGTGCAATCACAATGAAGCACTTTACTGATGATCAGATCATCTCACAGATTCGTGCTGGATTACAGGACATGCCTGCAAATGAGTCTAGGATTCTGACTATAATCTGCAACTGGTGTACATATGCCGGTGCCGACTCTGCTGGAGTTTCTCGCTTACAGCAACCAACTACTGTCCGTGACATCCGTGTCATGTGCACTGGTCGTGTGAGCGTCACCCATATCCTTGAGGCATTCAGGCTAGGTGCAGACATGGTGTGGATCTCAGGCTGTCACTTTGGTGATTGTCACTATGTTGATGGAAATGTTTCCTTTGAACGCAGATTCGCCATTGCGAAGAAGATTGTAGAGAAGGCAGGACTAGAATCCGATAGACTACAATTCACTCAGATTAGTGCCAGCGAGGGGCCAATCTGGGCCGAGAAAGTGAAGGAATTCTCTGAGTTAGCAGAGAAACTTGGACCCAGTCCATTAAGACCAAGGGGGCGCTAAGAAATGGCAGATACGTGGGGCGATTTCAAATCATTTGAAGGAAAGAAGTTCGAAACCTTTGATTCTGAGTTTACAAAACAGACCTCGGAATTGATTGGGGGTCAGGACTTAACTGCCTGTTTCCAATGTGCCAAGTGCAGTGCGGGATGTCCAGTTAGCGACAAAGTGAACATTCAGATCCACGAGGTCATGAGAATGCTTCTCTTCGGAATGAAAGAGGTCTTGGATACTGATATGGTCTGGTTATGCACAACTTGTTACACCTGTCAGGAGCGTTGTCCACAGGGGATTGATATCACTGACATCCTCTTTGGTCTCAAGAACATCGCCTTTACCAAGGGCAAGAGCCCTCAAGGATATGTTACTGCTAGGCAGGGTCTCTATGATACCGGCCGCCTCTATGCGCCAACAGACTGGGAGCGTGAAGACATGGAACTTGGGGATGTTCCTGAATTTAATGTCGAAGACACAAAGAAGATCTTGGACAAGACTGGACTTATGAAACTGAAGGAGGACGAGTAGATGACACAGTCATACGAAGTATTCCTAGGATGTGCAATTCCAAATCGATTCAACAACTACGAGTCATCAATGCGTCTTGTTTCAAAAGAACTTGGCATTGAGCTCATTGACTTTGATGGTGCGTCCTGTTGTGGAACAGTTGTCTTGAAGTCAATAGATGAGACCAGCTGGTTATCCATGTCTGGACGAAACATCGCTCTTGCTGAGAGTCGTGGCCATGATATTGTGACACCCTGTAATGGTTGCTTTGGATCACTGAAGGATACTGATCATATCCTGCATGATAGTGAAGAACATCGGACGCAGGTGAACAAGATTCTTGCAGAGGTTGGATTAGAGTACAAAGGCAAGTCACGAGTACGGCACTTCGTTGAAGTCCTCTATGAAATGAAGGACGAGATTAAGGAGAAGATTGTAACTCCTCTAGATGGGTTGAAGATTGCTTTCCATCCGGGATGTCACTTACTCCGCCCATCAAAAGTTGCAGGATTTGATGACCCTGAACTTCCTCGAAAGGTGGATGAACTCCTCGAGCTGACAGGTGCACAGAGTATCCCGTGGAACTACAAGCTAAGATGTTGCGGTTCTCCTCTGCTCATTGCAAGCGAAGATGTAGCCACTGAGATAATCCGAGAGAAGAATCAAGATGCGAGGGATGCTGGTGCAAACTGTGTTGTGACCAACTGTCCCGCCTGTCATACTCAGTTCGATGTTCAAGTACTTGGTCTGAAAGATGATGAAGGCAAGTCACTAGAGCTTCCAGCCCTCTTTGTCACTCAGGTGTTAGGTGCTGCGATGGGTCTGGATAGAGAGCAGCTTGGATTCGAATTAAACAGGGTCTCTTTAGATCCAATATCAGAGATTCTTGGCCTCTAAGTAGGGGTTACCCAGAACGCCGAGATGGTGAATCGGTCTTATACGTCAGTGTAACGTGACTGTATCATGAGTGAGGCTGAATCTATTTTGTAGCAGGGATGCTGAACATCACGCACACCAACTTCCCAGCGTCCTGAGTCTGTCGTTCCAATATCGAATGTTGCGACCCCATTGTGATCTGTAAAGCCCGTTTTAGAGCAGGTATATCCCACACTCTATACGTGGCTTGCACTCCATGAAAGAACGAACGGAATTGGTTTTGAAAGACCGTGATGTCATAGCAGGAAAGGTTGACCCAGCAATTATAGTGGACAGACGAGTCTTTCTTGAAATTTCAACTGAGAACCATGGCATAGATATGAAGAAGGCATTAGCCGCATTGAATGTAATGTCAAAGAGTGGTTGGAAACTAGTGAGTTATCAATCCACATCCCGAAATAGGGGATTCGTGCTTGAAAAGGCATCATGAATGACTTACTTCTTCATCTTGCTCTCACCATAGAAGAGCTCGCCTAAGCGTTGCATTGTATCTCGA
>DAOWDY010000071.1 GCA_030638785.1 Candidatus Thorarchaeota archaeon | reverse complement strand
CCAGCTGTTCGCAACTGAAGACCCTCAACTTAAGCGATAATAGATTGGCTGAGATTAATCTTGGATCATTATCGTCCTGCTTTGGTCTATTTTCATTAGTTTTGTCCAAAAATCAGCTGAATGCTATCGATTTGCATCCAATTGGTAACCTCTCAAGTCTAAAAGGACTCAACCTACAATATAACAATCTCAAGAGTATCAATTTGTCGAGTCTTCAACATCTGAAAGAAATGGAGCACGTTGATTTGAGAGATAATCCATTGACAGAGATAGCGGGCATGCCTAGTGATGGAAAAGTACGTATTCTATTGGGAAATTCATAGCACAACAGCAATGGAACAAAGTCAACGTTTATCTATGGCTCTAATAGTATACCAACATAGAGAGGGATTCTACCGTGCCTAGTTGTGAATTATGTGGCAGAAATATGAAAGGCAGTGGACGCAACGTTAGTATTGAAGGTGCAATGATGAATGTGTGCCCTCAGTGTGCGACTAAGTTCGGAAGTCAATCTCCAGCCCCTACAGGAAAACCGCGATATAGTCCGTCTACTCGTCCATCATGGACTGGGGGACCAGATACAAGGCCTGCAGCTTCGCGACCTCAGAACGTACCTAGAGCACCTATCTCGAGCAAGCCAAAGCCGAGAAGGCAAGGCGGCGGTCCACTTCTTGATGACATGGATCTCATTGAAGATTATGCGAAGGTGATTCGTACTGCACGCCAGAAGAAGAGATTGAGTCAGGAAGATCTTGCACAAAAAGTTGGAGAGAGAATATCAACTCTACAATCAATTGAATCAGGAAAATTGAAACCCACTAGGAAGTCAATTCGAGGACTCGAAAGAGAGCTGGATATTTCACTCCTGGAAACAATTGGCACAGCACCACTGAAATTGTCACGTGGTAAGGGTGGAGCTGGACCAACTCTCGGTGATGTTGTCAAGGTAAAAAGGAAGAAATCTCAGAAAAGTGAGTAGCAAAAATATATAGCTCAAAGAACAGCTCTTAAATAGTATATGAGTAAATACTATTATAGGTATATATTTCTCAGCTAAGGTCTTACGACGCTCAGCGAGTTCAATGAATATTCCTTCTATCATCAACATGGGTGAAATCAGTAAATGGCACAAACTAGCTTCAATACCGACCTCTTTCGTTTAGTTGTAGAGGAGATAGCAGGCAAGGAAGGGGTAGATGTAGCAACTGTACTGGTCAATGCTGATGAAACCACAGATGAAGAAATCGCCACGAAGACCGACTTAAAGCTGAATGTTGTTCGCAGAATCCTGTACAAGCTTCATGACAATCATCTTGCGTCTTATCGTCGAATTAGAGATACCAATACTGGATGGTTTCTATACTATTGGCAGATTGATCCCAAGAAAGCACAGGCCCTAGTCAATCGCAAGAAACGTATGGTCCTGAATCTCTTGGAGCAGAGACTCGAGCATGAGAGCAGTAATGATCTCTATGCCTGCGCTAACGGAGACTCTTCCCCAGTTCCCTTTGAAGAGGCAATGAATCTTTCATTTCGATGTCCTACTTGTAACGAGCCACTTGAGTATGTGGATAACAAGAGAGCCGTTAGTTTTCTCAAGAAACGCGTTGAAGAACTTAAAGCTGATTTAGAGGCCACATTTGCAAGCTAATTTTGACGCTTCACAAACTACTTAGGACTACCTTCCGGCCAGCGTTATGGGTCAGTTGATTGAAACGTATCACTTTACTTCCCCGGGTATATGGACAATATCGTAACAGGTTACTAGGTATTGTACAATCTGAGATAGAGGGAATGGTAGCAGAGCTAAATCTGAAGAAAATTGGCTTTGCTGTAGATAATAGAGGTCACATTGTCATATCCGCTGCAGGTCAGGAGGAGGAGTTTGTAGTTAATCTTCTTGCTCGTGAATATGGAAAGGTACCTGACATTCATGAGGTTGTGCCTGAAAGTAAATACATTGGTCAGTTATTGGATGTGGGAAAAGTAGGATACGGACTCTATACAGATATTGGAATGAAGGATCCAAGGATTGATGCCTTGATACCTTTGCATCGCCTGAGAGAACAGATGGGGATGCAGGGACATTCGCTGAGGACTATAGTTAAGCATCTTGTTCTGGTTGATAACTTACCAGTTGAGGTTACAGTAACGGAGATTAACATAGGTAGTGAGCAAGTTGGTGCGGAATTCTCCTCATCATTCTTGCAACAATTTGACAGCTGGATGAATGATGATCATGAGCGGCTTCTAGTATTTGGCGCCAATCGACAGATGATTGAGAACGCTCTTCGTCAGACAAGTCATACAGAAGACATCTATCAGATAGAGAAACTAGGCTTCTTTGAATTTTCACTCCAATGCAAACGTAGTACAAGAGCATCGGGAATACTGGCGGCAATTGGTCCGAAACTTCAAGGAGTTCCAATGCATCTGTTCATACCAAATGAAGTCGAGGCGGGTCGTAGTGCCAAGACTTGATGTGTGGCTGGTTGAAGAAGGCCTATTTTCATCCCGACAAGCAGCAAAGCGTGCAATAAAAGAAGGACTAGTAACTGTCAATGGAACTCACTTTAAACCATCAAAGCAGGTATCGGGGCGGGAAGAGATTCTTGTATCAAGTGAGGCTAGAGATCTCCCTCATGGATATTCTAAACTCAAACAATTAGATGAGATGACTGGTGGAAATTTTGCAAATGAGAATATTCTTGCCCTTGATATTGGAAGTTCTGCAGGTGGGTTTTTGAGCTATCTTATCGAACAAGGTGCTACTGCAATAGGTATTGAGATTTCGTCTACGTTTATTCCAAAACTGAAAAAGCTTGCATATACTTTTGATAGACTCTCACTCATCGAAGGTGATGCATTTACTTTAGAGATTGAGCAAGTGTGTAGCGTTGGCGAACTTGATTTACTTTTGATTGATGTTACAACTGAAATTGAAGGGACAATGCAATTAATCAAGAAATACTCACCATTAGTAAAGAAAAATGGCAGACTCATCGCAGCTTTCAAGTCACGGATGGATGAAGATGTATTATCCCAGATTCTTTCTGTTTTGACACCTGATCTATATGTGGATACCAAAACGGTAGTGCTTGATTCTTCTCGGCAAGAATTTCATCTGATCGCAAATCGTCAGTAAGTAACTCTTTTATTCGATTTGCCAGAAGTCAGCGATAGGGCCGCTAGTCTAGCCCGGCTATGATGCCTCGCTTACACCGAGGAGGTCGCTGGTTCGTGGGGCTTCACTTCGAATCTCCAGCCAAAAAATCCGGCGCGGCCCACCACGTCCTACTTGTAATACAAATCCCATTTCAAAGAGAGATGAGTACCTCTAAGATTATAACTAATTCTCACCGAAGAAATTTCAATGCGGGAGTAGCCAAGCCAGGTCAAAGGCGGTGGACTTAAGATCGCATGAAATACGGGGTCATACGTATAGGACATCCACTCTCATAGGAGTCCAGGGGTTCAACTCCCCTCTCCCGCACCACTTCTTTCTATTAGGAGAAACACCTTGTCTACTGTGTCAGCCCCTATAGTTATCTCCATAAGCAGCTTCAAAGGGCTTGTTGGAGAACACGATGCCCCTTCAAGTTCTTCTATCATCAATCGGCCTTGTCTTCCTTACAGAGCTTGGTGATAAGACCATGATAACCGCGATGTGCCTTAGCGCACAGTATCGAAGACCTTGGATTGTTCTTTTGGCAACGATGATTGCGCTCACTACTTCAACACTTATTGCCGTGATTATTGGTGTCATCCTTTCTGCAGCTATTCCTGTGGACTTGATTATCTACATCTCAGGTGTTCTTTTTCTAGGATTAGGAATCTATACCCTTGCTAGAAGGAACAATGAATCACCTGATGAGTGTGATACTCCTGGGACCTTCCTAAGTATGGTTTCACTGATTCTATTCTCTGAGCTGGGAGATAAGAGCCAGATTGCGATTCTTGCTCTTGCAGTTCAATCTGTTTTCCCCACAATGGTCTTCACAGGAGCTGTTATCGGGTTTCTTCTATTGAATATCATCAGCGTGTTTGCTGGAATTCGTATCTCTGATAGAATCTCGTTGAAGACTATCAGATTAGTCGCAGGGTTTGTCTTCATTCTATTCGGAGTTTTGGTCATATTTGGAATAATCTGAGTTCCCGAAGCCTTTATGTCTGAGCCAGCAAGAAACCATTTGTGAACACTAAGGTGTGATGAATGTGAGTCTGGAAGGCTCTGGTTATAGTGGATTGGTTATCGAGAAGCTGTCTACTGCGAGTATAAAGATTGGAGACCGTTTAAAGATAAAACAAGACGGAAAGGAATTCGAAGGCATACTGATGCCTAGAAGTCAGGTTGGTACTGACCCGTTTCACATTGTATTGAAATTAGATAATGGGTATAATATGGGAATCAAGATTGGTCCTGAATCTCACATAACAAAGAGTAAGGGTGCTAGAAAATCAAAACCGAAGGCGATTGAAACTCTTGTTGAAGATAATCCCTTACTACCTACAGTATCAGTCCTAAGTACAGGTGGTACAATTGCCAGTAGAGTAGATTATCGCACAGGAGCTGTTAATCCAGCACTGACCGCTCAGGACCTCTACGATTCTGTTCCCGAACTCAGAGATCATGCTAATATCCGTGCAAAGGTGTCTATGAGTATCTTATCAGAGAACATCCGTACATCTGATTGGACTAAGATTGCCAGAACAATAGCGTCAGAAGTCCGGAGCGGCGTTGATGGTGTTGTGGTTGCGCACGGTACTGATACGATGGGCTATACTGCTGCAGCTCTTTCCTTTGCCCTGCAAAATCTACCGGTGCCTGTAGCACTTGTTGGTTCTCAAAGGTCTTCAGATCGGCCTTCTTCTGATGCGTCTCTCAATCTAATTGGAGCGACCAATCTTGTTGGTCACGCTGATGTGGCTGAAGTCATGGTGTTGATGCATGCTCAAAGCGATGATAGCTACCTCTATGCTCATCGAGGAACTCGCGTTCGTAAATTACATTCAAGCAGACGAGATGCTTTTCAATCGGTCAACAGTTATCCAATATTTAGAGTGGAAGGAACTGAGATTGAGGAGATTTCCAGCCCTCTATTGAAGAGAGACCCTGAGAGAAAATTGAAGATCAAACCGAAATTTGAAGAATTAGTGGGCTTAGTCAAGACTTACCCAGGGATAGAAGGTAGGATGATAGATCATCTTGTTGATGATGGATACAAAGGAATTGTACTGGAAGGAACCGGCTTAGGCCATGTGCCTGAGGGATTTCAACCCTCCTTAAAGAGAGCAATAGACTCCGGGGTAGTTGTTGCAATGACCAGCCAGTGTATTCATGGGCGGGTGGATTTGGATGTATATCGAACAGGGGTCGAGTTATTGGACATTGGGGTAGTTCCCTGTCAGGATATGATATCTGAAACGGCGCTTGTCAAGCTCATGTGGCTTCTAGCTAATACTAAGACACCTGAACAGGCTGGAACTCTGATGTACACATCTCTTGCAGGAGAGATTGAGATGAGAAGCGAGTATTCGGAGTACAATGCAGATTTGGGAGTGTAATGAATTGACAGATGCATCGCATTACCAAAAACTGGGCCTTATGGTAGGTCTTGAACTACATCAACAATTGGATACTGAGAGAAAGCTGTTTTGTCATTGCCCCACATTAATTCGAGAAAGCGATCCTGACGGAACATTTGTTCGACGCCTTCGACCAACAAGAAGCGAACTAGGTGAAGTGGATCCTGCAGCCCTCTTTGAGTTTCAGAGGAAAAAACGGTTCTGCTACGAGTATTACAATGATTCCACTTGTCTGGTAGAGGCTGATGAGGAACCGCCGCATGATATCTGTAATGAGGCTATTGATATCTGCCTGATAATGTCAAACTTCCTCAATTCAACTCCCATTGATGAGATTCATCCAATGAGAAAGATTGTAATTGATGGGAGTAATACAACTGGTTTCCAAAGAACTGTCATCATTACTCTTGGTGGGCATGTTGTTGTCGGTGGAAAAGAAATTGGTATCCAAGCCATTGCCGTTGAGGAGGATGCAGCCCGAAAGATAGCAGATGATGATAAGAATAACATGCGAATCTATCGACTCGACCGTCTAGGAATCCCTCTTATTGAGATTGCAACCGCGCCTGATATTCGCACACCCGCAGAGGCACAAGAAGTCGCACTGGCAATAGGTATGCTACTAAGAGCTACTGGAAAAGTAAAGCGAGGGCAAGGAACAATTCGGCAGGATGTTAACGTTTCAATCAAGGGCGGAGCAATTACCGAGATTAAAGGTCTTCAGCAATTGGATTTGCTTGCTGACACCGTGGAATTTGAAGCACTTCGACAGGAACGACTTCTTGAGATTCGTGATGAATTAGTTAGTCGAGAAATAGCCCCAGATGATATAGTAGAAAAGATAGTCAATATCACGAAGGTGTTCTCTGAAAGTGACTCGAAGGTGATTAAGAAAGCCATCAAATCAGGAGGCGCTGTATATGGTGTATGTTTACCGGGTTTTGCAGGACTTGTAGGACGTGAGATTCAACCTGAACGTCGTTTGGGAACTGAGCTTTCTGACTATGCAAAGTTCTGGGGTGGTGTAGGGGGAATCTTTCATACTGATGAACTGCCAAAGTATGGTATAACTGAGGCTGAGGTCACCAAACTGAGAAAAGTTCTGAAAGCTAAAAAGCAGGATGCAGTGGTGATTGTTGCTGCTCCAGGGAGAAGTTGTCAAAGTGCCCTAGAAGCTGTGGTGAAGAGAGCTCGGGAAGCAGTCATAGGAGTACCAGCTGAAACTCGCACTCCATTACCAAATGGCACAACAAAATATGCACGGCCGCGTCCTGGCGCTCAAAGAATGTATCCAGAAACTGATGTTCGATCAGTAAAAATCACTAAAAAACACTTGAAAAGAATCAAGAAGGGCATGCCGGAAACCCTTGAGAGCAAGGAAAAACGGTTTATCAAAGACCATGGGCTGAGTGCCGAGTTGGCATCGCAAATTGTGAAATCAAAAAACCTTGATCTATACGAGTATATTGTTCAAGAGGTTGATATTACATCAACATTGGTTGCAGTTACTCTTGAGAATACTCTTGTGAGTCTTCATCGAGATGATGTGCCTATAGAAAGAGTGACTGATGAGCACTTTGAGAGTGTTTTTCGATCAGTTGCAGGTGGGGCTCTTTCGGCTCAAGCTATTCCATCAGTTCTCACGTATTTAGCAAAGAACCCTGGCTCCAATGTTGAAAAAGCAATGGCTGCTACAGGTCTTGGAATGGCAGACCAAAGTGAAGTTGAACAGCTCATCATGAAGATTGTGGATGACCGTGTTGACTTCATTCGAGAACAGGGTGATAGAGCTGTCGGAGGGTTGATGGGAGTCGCGATGAAAGAGCTACGTGGAAAGGCTGATGGAAAGACTGTGAAAGACTTGCTGACAAGAGAAGTAAATCGAGTGCTTGGTAAGTAGATTTCATTTGTTTCTGAAAGGTAACTTTAATAGAGAAATCAGGCGGTGACGTCCGAGCAGACAACCTGACACTAGTCTGGTACGAGTCTAATGCCGCAGTGGCCTAGCCTGGTTAGGGCGCGAGACTCATAATCTGGTCGAGTTTGCTCGACCTAAACTATGGGGTCAAATGTCTCGAAGGCCCGAGATGAGAAATCTCGAAGTCGAGGGCTCACTTGGGTTGACTTCCAACCCAGGGCCTAAGAATCCCTCCTGCGGCACCATTACTCTTTTCACTTGCTGTCATGACAAGCTACATTATTACTTTACAACTTGCAACTGCTTTAGGGAGAATCTGAGATTGACACCTGTAGAATCAAGGATATCTGATACAATCAATGAGTTATACTCCATATCCCTTCAGGAGAGAGAATTCGCTTTCATGTATTTTGGATATGCAGGCATTTTATTGAGATCGAAGCATGGATCAGTTGGAATCGACCTTGCTGGAACAATGAAGAAGGAAGACTTTGACGCAATAATAGACTTAGACTATCTCCTAATTACTCACAAGCATTGGGATCACTTTAACAAAAAGAATGTACTCAGAATATTTGAAAAAACAAATGCAACTGTGTTCGCAGAACCGATTGTAGCTAGTGAACTGGAGAGAAGGATTCCTACTGATAGACTAATTTTCGCAGATCCTGGAGAAAAGAGAAAGACAGATTTCAAGGTAGGTAATGCGACGGTTACCGCTGCAATGGGAGTTCATCCCTGTCCAATCACTGTCTATAAAATCAAATGGAACAAGTTTACAGTTTTTCATGCGGGAGATTCGGGGTATATGGCTTTAGGACAACATAAGGCTCATGTTGCATTTCTTCCGATTGGAAGCCCATCACCTACTTGTGCACCTGAAGTTGCTCTCGCAATGGCAAAGTGGCTCAAATCCAAGATAGTTGTAGGTATGCATGGGACAAACAAGCAGATGATTGAGTTCACCAAGTTAATGGCTGAAAAACTCCCTAAAACAGAAGTCATAATTCCGAAAAAGTACCAAGTTACCAAGTTGTCGTTTTGATTCATGTATTGCTCCTTGGAGTCCCTCATGCGGCATCATTTTTTTCTCTGATTTTTCAGTAGGAGCGTGATCTACATTGACTGGACTGGATGCTATCCGGAGAAGGTATTTCTACAAATCTGCATCACAGTTCTGACATTTTGATAGACCTTGTTCAGTTTTGTGACCACAGTATGGACATACCACTAAAACCGTTTCACGTTCTACAATTCTTGTGGTTACTCCATCACCCGTTGGTTCCTCATCATCGTCATCAATTACAGCTTGAGTGATGAAACAGATTGCTATTATGAAGAACACTGCAACACCTGCGATGAGTATTGTAGAGGAATACTCTGGTGCTAATACAAAGATGAATGATGGTGCAAATTGAATAAGAATGATGACTGCAAGAATAATGAAACACACTACACAGCTTCCAGAACTCATTGGCCGCGCTCTATATCGTCTCGGATACGTTCCCCGCGACCGCCACATGGGTCTACGTCTTCTCCCAAAACCCCCTCGACGAGATGTGGTTCTACTAGAAGACCTTCTACCTCGTCCTGAACTCATTGAAGAAGGTCTGCTACCTCTTCCTGAACTCATTGAAGAAGGTCTGCTACCTCTTCCTGAGCCCATTGATGAAGATCTTGAGCCTATTCTCCCACGCATCCTAGGACGTCTTATTCGACTGCGTCTTCCACGACCTGACTTCATTAGAATCCTCTCAGCTTTCAAAAGCGGAAGATTAGCTTTTATCAGTTACGACAATCATAAATCGTGTAAGTCTTAGAAATATTCGCTTTTTGGGCAGATTCAGAGTGCCCGCGCAGGGAACCACATCTAAGATTTGCCCAGCCTGTGCAACCGAAGTTCATCCTAGCGCTACGCGATGTCCCGAGTGTGGGTATCAATTGAATTGATTTACTTCTGAGATTACGCTCTCTTTCCTACTAGCAGAGGATTGGTGTCTAATGGCTGATGAGAGTTGATGACATTGTCTGCTTCTGATATCTGTAAACCACTCATATGTCTGGGAGATGAATGTTTTACTTGGTGTATCACGCTTTATCCAGCGTGTACGTATTGTGTCGTAATTTCGCCATAGTGAAAGAAGACTCTGACCCTCTCGAGTATCAGCAAGATACTCAAGGCACATCTCTGCGGCCCTTAGCTCATTGTCAGAAAATCCCTCTTGGGTCAAGACCATCTCTACCAAATCTGCAGCATGCCGTAGATATTCACACATACAACGGCGGTTTAAGAATCTCTGAATGACTGTCTTTGTGTACGTATGTTTTGAACTCCTTCTTAATTCTCTAATAATCTGGTCTTTAATCTCAGGAGGCATCCGTTCTGTGTGCAGCCCATTTCCAATTAGGGGAATATGCATTCTTGGTAAAATCTGTAATACAACGCTAGGAGTGCCATTATGAATTATCTCAAAGACCTCAAATATTGCATCGTTATACATGAATTCCCTGAATTCGAGCTCCTCTTCAACTTTAGATTGGATATTGGACAAATCCGATCCCTCGATTTTGATGATGATGTTTCTCATGGGATGGTCATACTTGTCACCTGATGCGTTTCTGCTCTCAAGATGCATCTCAGTCCTTGAAACAGTGGGAATTTCATGATAAATGCAATCAACTATTTGTCCCGCAATGTAGACCATGTCAGAAAAGATCCTTTCATTCTCTTTGTCCATAATAGAATCACCAGAAGCCTCCGATTCGGATTCAATGTGCCTAGCCATCTCCTGCAAGATGGTTTCGGTGTTATCTGAGCGAAGAATGGTTTCACCCCCAACCTTCAACGTGAATTGTGGTACCTTCTTCATGAAGAATAGTCAGGGTTGTACAATTTAAAGTCCGAATGAGCAATATTGAGTAGACACATTTTTGTGGGCAGGATATTCATGACGATTTCCTTGTAGTGGTGTTATTTGAGAAGGTGATGGATGGTGGAATTACCCTTCAAGACACTTGATGATATAGATTATGAAGGAAAACGTGTGCTAATCCGGGTTGATATGAACTGCTCATTAGATCCTGATACTAAAAGAATAACTGATGACTCGAGGATAATTGCTAGTCTACCAACTCTAAAGGAATTATCAAAAAGCAAAGTAGCACTTATGGCACATCAGGGACGGCCAGGAAGTAGTGACTTCATTTCCCTTAAACAGCATACTGAAAGAATGAAGGAATTGGGTCTGAAAGCAACTTTTGTGGATGATATCTTTGGTGAGAAGGCAAAGACAGCTATCAAGAATCTTAAGGATGGTGAAATTGTCGTTCTTGAAAATGTTCGGATGTTCGAAGGTGAGTTAAAGAAAGCACCTCCACACGAGGTGGCAGAAACTGCTCTTGTTCAAGAGCTTTATCATCTCTTTGACTTTTTTGTTAATGATGCTTATGGTGCTGCTCATAGATCACAGGCATCAACGGTGGGATTCACTACAGTCCTTCCATCAGCTGCTGGCAGACTTGTAGAGAAGGAGATTCGAATTCTGACTGAAGCAACTGCTGAAGAAAAGCATCCTTGGATCCTAGTCCTTGGAGGTGCTAAGGTTGAAGATAAGGTGAAGACCCTCAGTAGATTGCTTGAAACCGGACGTGTCGATTATGCACTCTTGGGCGGACTTATGGCTACACTATTTCTTATTGCAAGTGATTCAATTCCTGAAGAATATTCCAAACCAATCAAGGGATTCGAAAATGCAGTCGATTTGGCTAAAACTCTGCTGAACAAATATCCAGAAATTATCAGATTACCATCTGATGCAGCTATTGAAAGAGATGGTGGACGTGTTGAGTGTGCGCTAAGTGAGATGAATGGTAATCCATTCTTTGACATCGGACCCGAAACAATTGAGATGTATATGGATTTGATTGAGAAAGCAGCTGTTGTCTTCGCAAATGGGCCAATGGGTTTCTTTGAAAGAAAGGGTTTTGATATTGGAACTATCAAGATCTTAAATGCAATTGCTGAGTGCAAGGGTACAACGATTGTTGGGGGTGGTCATATGGGTGCTGTAGCTATACAGACCGGACAGGAAGATAAATTGAGCCACATCAGTACCGGTGGTGGTGCCACAATCAATTTCTTGACTGGAAAGAAATTGGAGGTAATACGCGCTTTAGAAGAAGCCGCAAAGAGGATGGATGATTTAGATGCAGACACTTGACTCCATCATATTCTTGACTCCCATTGTCTATGTTCTCGTAATCAATCTGATAGCCTTCCTCGCAATGTGGTGGGATAAATGGAAGGCATCAAAGCAGGAATGGAGAGTTGCTGAGGCTACTCTACATGTCATTGGTTTCATGGGCGGTGCCGTGGGTATCTTTGCAGGTATGTATAGATTACGACATAAGACTCAGAAGAGATCATTTCAGGCATTAGCTATTGTGGGCTTAATTGTATCATTGATTATCTATTGGCTCATTGTTCAGATGTATGTCTGATTGTATTATAATTAGTAATTATTTTCATTTGATTCGCCTCTCACTGGAAATTCTGGATCAGTAACTTCTTAGAACACGTGTTCCATACTTTATTGCGTAGCACTGAATCATGGCTTGGAATGATGGACTTGGAAGGAGAAATGGAGCCCCAGGCGAGAGTTGAACTCGCGACCTGCTGATTACAAGTCAGCCGCTTTTGCCATCCCAGCGATATCGAATCACGAAAATCGTAGTTGTGAAAATCGCTGGGACTATAGCCACTAAGCCACTGGGGCGTGAAGGCTGGGACTGTTTGAAAGTATTATAGAGTTTTCGCAGTGGTTGTACTGTTTGACTGTAATTGTATCTGTTCAAGCCATCTGGGAAATTATCTTCGAAAGTCGATAACCCTTTTCTTACACTTGATGTGAGCGAACATTGTTTTTAGTTGATTCTTCAGAGATGACTGCACCAGTTTTTGAGAAATTCTAGATAATAAGACAGCATAACGGCGTTAGATTGGTTTTTAGGGATTATAGTGGCTTTTTTGGTGTTATTTGGGAATATGGCTCGTTGTACCAATATTGTACGTGTTTACGGTAAAATCAATGATGTTAGGCCATACTTATGGTTAGGCAAATCCATCTTACTATACAACTAGTCAGTCCCAATCGCAGGGAAACAGGAGGGACTGAGTGGGGTGCTACAGATGTCAATAATGAGACGACTAATTGGTGTCGTTGTGAAGAAGAGGATGAAGCTCATCAAAGAGATTATGGATAATCCCATAGAGATGGCTGATTCCACATTGATGTCTTGCCTAGAGGCGAACAAGGACACCGTCATTGGACGCCAGTTTGGTTTTGACACAATAACTTCACCCGACGAATATCGAGAGCGAGTTCCATTGATGGACTCGACGAAACAGAAAAAATACTGGGAACAAATCTATGAGAACCCAAAGGGTAAAATTCTCACAGCAGACGACGTGATTTGGTATGTGGAGAGTTCTGGGACCACAGGAAAACCAAAGCGACTTCCCCTGACCAAGACTGGTTTGAAGATGGTGTCCAAGGGTTCTATGCTTGGGTTTATGGCCTTCATGGCTCAAGACAAGGAGAATACGAAATTGGTCGAGGGTGACATGGTCACTCTTGGAGCTCCTGCTGTAATGGATCATATCAATGGTATTCCTGTAGGATACGCGACAGGTGTCTATTCAGAACATCAGAATCCTATCTTTGCCAGACTGATGAAGCCTGGTGCAGATGTGTATAACATCTCTGACATGGATGAGAAGATGTGGGAATATGCAAAGTTCCTTGTCGAGAATAATCCGACAGCCATCATGGGTATCTCGACCCTCAATATGACCTTGCTCAGAAGAGTGAATGAGCAGTATGGACCTGCACTCCTTGAGGAGTACATGGGGACTAAGTATGAGGCAAAGGTCAGAGATAATCTAAGTGATGATGGTACTCTGGATGTTGCTGGACTATGTCCAAACATCAAACTTTTCGTGGCCACAGGTATGAATACTGATCCATACAAGAAATGGATCAAGAATATGTTACCCAATGCGACTATATGGGAGATGTATGGTGGTTCCGAGGGCTTTTATGGTACACAGTTGACTAGTGAGCCAGATATCTATCTCACACCTCATGTCACCTATTACGAGTTCATCCCACTGGATGAGGTAGACAGTGAACATCCAACTGTCATTCCACTATCAGAGGTAAAGGTGGGAGAGAGATACGAGATGGTCATTACTAACTTACAGGGATACTACAGGTATCGTCTGGACGACCTAGTAACCTTCACCAGTGTTGAACCCTATACGATATGCAATATCGCCCGCAAGGGAAGAGTTGTGAATCTGTCAGGTGAGAAGCTCAGCGAGGCTCATGTACAGAATGCGATGGCCCATGCAACACAGGTCACTGGTACTGAGATAACAGATTACTCCGTTGTCGGAGAAACCGATGAGCTTGCAGGGAGAGGGCACTATACCATTGCAGCTCTAGTGAATGGGGTGATTGATTCTGAGGCCTTTGTCAACGCCTTTGAGGAACACATCAGAGGTGTCAACGAGGAGTTCAGAATCGTACGAGATATGGACTCTCTGGGGCCAACACGGTTACGGGTACTAAAACAGTCGCCCGTAGAAATCAGGGCCGCCGAGTATCATATTCAATCCAAACCAGTAACCCTTACCACGGACCTATCTGTGCTGCAACTCTGCGAAGCAGAGGCAGTAGCGTAAGAAGTATGGCTTTGTTAAGATAACCTCTCCAGAGGAATATACTCAGCGAATCCAAAAAATACTCAGACGTCAAGGCTCAAAAAAAGGCCTTGACGTTGCTTGTTTTTCTAGGCATAGACTTCCTGTACCGGAGGATCTGCTTCTTTGACGGTCTTCTTCCATGGATTTGCTACAGCTAATACTATCAAGAATGTACCAAAGGTGCTTGCAGTATCAGCTATGAAACTGAGACCCATGGCCATGAGTGATACTTTAGTTAGCTGGCTGAATGCCATGAATGCCATTGCTATCAAGATAAGACCGCTGCGAACCTCCTTCAGTCGACCAGTCTTATAGGTAATAGCAAATGTGAGAATCATTCCAAACATCACGACAATCAATATTGGCATCACTAGAATCATAATCATTGATGCAGATGTTCCAATGAGCGTCACAATTATCCAATATGCGATTGAAACAGATAGGGTATACTTGAAGTATTTACGATATTTCGAAAGCCAGATGTGCATGATGATAGTCAAGAATGGAAACACTGATCCCCCTATGACAAATGTACGAATTTTGAATACTTCCAATGTGTCAGGAAGAATTCCTGCATTCATTGACGATAGCATGAACATGTTCACACCTTGCAGTATGAACGAAAACGCGAATACTAGTGGTAGATCTGTCATTAAGCGGGTAGATTGGTTGCGCCAAAGGTAAGCTAGGTAAATCCCACCTATTATGGCAATGATACCCGCTAAAATTCCAGACCAGAAAGTTAGTTCGATTGTAAATTGCATTTTTCTACATCTCTCCTTTAATTTACTTATTTTCTTTATTTCTAAAAGCGGTTGATAGATTGTCTTTCACTCTCGTACCTAGTGTTTCTACTTGTTCGACTCTATACTTTGATGAGAATGTGAAATAGAAAATCATCATTCCGAAGAAAATAACGATAGATACCAGCAGGAAAACAGGATCACTGAAGACAAAATCGGGACCTTGTGTTGAAACATCTGCACCAATCTTGAAGTTTTCATTCAGGAAATTAATCAAAGTATGACAGGCAATTGTTCCGATGAGAGTTCTTCCTCCTGAGAATTTCTCGTAGAAGACTCCAAAGAACGCTCCCAATATTCCAGATAGAATAATCATCGATACGAACTCAGAAAATGGTGCTCCATTAACAACAGGCCAAACCGCATGCCACACACCAAAGATTGCTGCTGAAAACAGAATAGATCTACCTACAGACATTTTTGTCTTGAAGGTGTTCTGGAGCAAACCTCTGAACAGAGTTTCTTCAAAGACAGCATTCACAAAGAAAAAGATGAATGTATACCAGAGAAGATCAGGTGTGACTATAGTGAGAGTCAGATCATATGCAGGATTCACTATTGAGTTGTAAATCACAGATCCAAGAACATCAATACAGAGGTAGAAAGACACTCCTAAGATTAGTCCAATTATCAATTGAGCGCGAAAGTTTGAATTCACAAGACCAAGCAGTTTCTGCATGGACCCTCTATCATAGACTTTCCAGAGGACAAATACCATGACTAAGAGAGGTCCTAGCTTTGAGGGAAATATGTTCAACCATGTATCGCCCAAACCAAGTGCAAAAACATCGACAAGTCTCCATATCAGGGCGACTGTGAACATGACCATTGTGAGAGGCCACAAATGGATATACGGCTGTTCAGAGGGTTGTTCCTCAGACGGCTTTACTTCTTCAACTACGATTGTCATTGGAGTATACTCCTTGGTAGAATCTTCGACCACAGTAGTATCATAGATTACTCAATTTAAACTCCGAAAATATGTGAAAAATGTGGGCTCAGTTTATATGGTTTCAATCCTTCGAAGTATGGGTGCGTTCGCGTGGAAGACAACTATCCTAGAGATTCGTTATATGATTACAAAGTCCATCAAAAGGTAATTTCGCTTCGTCCGGTCTATGAGATATTTGATGAGCGGACTGGGGAACAGTTGGCTGTGGCACGACAGACTTGGTTTAGTATTTTGAGGTCGACTATGCATATTGAGGATATGTATGGGAACAGGGTGCTTACTGCCAAGGGTGGGTTCTTTGACTTCACCTTCAAGATACTTGATGCACAAGGAAATCTAGTTGCTATCCTCTCGAGACCCTGGATTGCCATCTTCAAGAACTTCAAGATTCTCTATCATAATGAAGTTGTCAAGGCGCAGGGCGGAATCCTTCCGTGGGGCTTTGAGGCAGCTACTCCGACGGGTCGGTTTGCCTTTAGACTTGATAAGAAAATATTCTCGCTTCGGGACACATACAAGATAACCGTTGGCGAATTCATGGATCCATTACATGCAATTACGTCAGCGCTTGTGATAGATCGTGTGTTCTTCAAGGGCAAGGGGTGTGGCTGTGGACTCATTGCCTGTCTGATTGTGGTCCCAATTCTCATTATTTTCTTCATAATTATGGGTCTATTTATGTGAAAAAGTGAAAAAACTGGATAATATGATTGATTTCACAGTATCTGGACGCCTGTTTCGTACTATTCAGAAATAGTTTTTTTGCATTTCGTGGTTGCGTCAGTTCAAATCTCCCCTATAAATCGATGTCGTGATTCCCAATTTAAGGTGCACATAGTTTTCGAGAATATTTGCAGTTCATTTTCACTTTTTGAAGTCAACTTTGTCACTCGATTTCAGGGCAAAATCATCGATTCTTGTAATGTATCAATTATCAGAAAGCCGATTCGATAACTGTCGAATTCTCGGCTAGGAGATAAATGATAACCAATGATTAGATTACTACGACCTCCCGCAAGACCAGATCACGAAGAACCGGACCCATACTCGTTCGTATTGGCTCCCGGCAATCCTAATGATGATCCATACTCGTTCGCATTGGCTCCCGGCAATCCTAACGACGATCCATATTGATTCTAACGAATCTTTCTTCTTGCCAGGTCAATCCTGGCAAATTCGTCTTTTTGTATTTCATTTTGTGTAACTAGCTGTGAAAGTATTTTTTACGATTAATTACATGTCTTGAAGTTCGTTGCTTGATTTAGGTATAGATCTGATTTGAGAAAGCAATCCAGGAACATCGCTATTCCAGCTGCCATCGGCATTTAGAAGTCTTTGGTACAAATCAACTGAGTAATTACGATGTGTTGAGAGAGGTTCACTCTTTATTCTTAGGCCTTCATTTCTGCAAGCTAGTGATATCTTATCAATGAAGTTCTTAGTATTTTCCCTAGGAATTCGAATGGCTACTAGGGATATAGAACCGCCTTCTGCTATTCTTGCTAATGCTGTTGGAACGTTCTTTATCAAAGATGATGTAACTGAACATACTTTGGATTCGCTGCCTTCAAGAGATATATAAAGTGGATTCAATCTTCGTCTATAATCATCATACCAATATGATGTTTCAATTATTCCCATATCCCTTAGTTTAGTCAAAGCATTCCTACTTGAAATATTGTCAGTCTTCCAATAATCTTCGCCACCTTTTGTTTCTAAATCAGAAAGATAGAACAATGTATTTGCCATGTCAAGGAGTCTGGCTTCCGCTTGTTTGATTTGGTACGGAGAAGTTCCTTTCCAGCATCCAAATTCATTTTTTAGATTCTTCAAAGTTTTCTTTCCATCGAATGATTGAATGATTGCATCTTCACGAATGATCCATTTCTTCAGTGATTTTCTGTAGAGGTTTGTGTTAAACCTATGAATTGACCATTCGATATCATATACAGATGGTAATACCCGCTTTACTCTCTCAGCTGCTGAAGGAGGCATGACCATTGCTTGCATATATGGTGACCGAGTGTCAACGGGACCTAATCTAAGAGATGATGAAAGATGCCAATGGGGCCATCTATGCGCAGCTCCAACATAAACAATTTCCCTTAGTCCTATAGACCGAGGTCTGATATGTGCTTTTAATCTAAGTCCTAAATCCCACATTAGGAGGCGCGTTCTTTGGGCTCTGTGGTTCTTTGCAGATGATTTAGGTATCGGATAAACAGTGATGATTTCATTTGATTTGTTCAAAGATTGGACTATCTCTATCAGTTCGCTTTGCCAATCAGGAGTAATATCCTGAAGTTGATATCTTAGTTTTGCGGCAAGATTCCATTTCAGGCGCTCTTCTCGGAGTATTGGTGTAGTTTTGACTTTACTAACTAAAACTTCATCTATAATCTTTGAATAAGAGGGAGGTGCTTTTTCATCCAATATGAATCGAAGATGGCTTAAGAATAGAGCCCTGAAAAGTGGTAAAACATAGGTTTGATCTGCAAACTCAACGAGTTCATTTTGCGGCATCAAATCTTTTGCGGTCCAAATCAAGAATGCCAAGACTTCCTCTTGAGTGTCTTCTACGAATTTGTCAATTGGAACAAGCTGTTTCAAGATTTCTCTATTGTTCTTAGTCCTAGTAAAATTTGGAGGGACTAATCCCCCAGTAATCTTGTGTATATCTGACCAAGTTAATTCAACTGTATCAATAACACCCAAGATTTCATTCTGTATTGCATCTGAATCTTTACCAGAATATAGTGAGGATATAAGTTCATGAAAGTGTTCTGAGTAGGTTTTCAATCTGATAACATCAATCTCGTAGGGTTTGATTCTGTGACTCTCATAGATGTTGTTTGTGCCGGTCTGAATAATTGTTAACCAATAAATACTATCATCTACGAGCTTGTTCAAAATATATAGCGCATCTGTTTTTCCTCTCACAAGTCGTCCATAGAATCCATTACTTGATGGAGGATAGATATCCAAATCGTCTTCTTTTGCATCTTTGGAGTATTTTCTCGTAACAGAAATTCGAGGTGTCAAATAGACCCGAACTGGCTTCGACAAAGGTACTTGCCTTGTTTCGCTCTTCTCATCCACAATAAACTCATGGGTCATCTCATATGTGATTTCACTCTTGTCATCAACAATTTCCTCTCCGGACTCCAAGATCAGGATTGGCCTGTCGCGATAGACAAGATTGGCACTGACAATACTACCATCAGGTAACCAGACCTTTGATAACCTGATTTGATTGTTCAAGTCTTGCACCCACTTGATAGTTTACAGAACGAGGTAAAGAGTTATCGCTTGAGAGCGGAAATAAAAAGGAAAGGACCGGGAATTTCCCGGTATAGTTGATTGGTTTTAGTATGGATCCCCATCAGTTCCAGGATCATTTGGAATTAGTCGTAGGAATGGTTCATCGTCGTTTGGGCTGTGAGGATCTTGATAATTAATACGATTCATTGTCTTTGTTATCTCCTTGTAAATCACAATGGCCGGTAGAGGTTCAACCAGTCATGTTTTTCAACAATGAATTTACTCAAAGTCGATATAAAAAAACGTACATTATTTGCACATACCCCTTTAGCTGGATTGTGTAAAGCAAGAGTCCTTTAAATAGGAAAATGTGAACAGTGTTGTTGACTCACATGTACTAATAGATAATAATCAAATGTGCTTACTATGATTTATTAAAGTTGGAACGAGATTACAAAGTGTTCAGGTTCACTGCACATGGTGGTCTATATACAAATTGACTGATTCTACCCTTTTTTCATAATCCTAGTTCCATCTCCCATACCAATATGTACTTCATCAGTCATCCCGATGAATAGTCCAGTTTCTACGACCCCAGGTAGCATCTTCAGGTCGACCGCTACCTTGGCAGGGTTTCGTATTGGTTCGGGGAACTTGAGATCCAGAATGAAGTTTCCATTATCAGTGACCACCGGTCCCATCTTCCTCTGGGCCTCCCTCACAGTGGGTGTGATACCCATGGATGTAATTTTCTGCCGAACAACACCAAGCGAGAAGGGTAAGATTTCAACTGGTATCTCGAACCGTGTGGCAAGATGATTTACCAGCTTAGATTCGTCAACGATGATAATCAACTTCTCCGATGCTGATGCCACGATCTTCTCCTGAAACAATGCACCACCCCCGCCCTTGGTCAAGTTTAACTCCTTGTCCACCTCATCCGCGCCATCCACTGTCATGAGCAAGGAAGGGTTGAGGTCAAGGTTCGTGAGAGGAATCTTGTAATCCACTGCAAGTTGGTAGGCTTGGTATGAACTCGGCACAACAGAAACGTCCACCTCGCCCTCAGCAATCTGCCTACTCAATTCCTTGGCGAAGATAGCCACAGTGGAACCGCTCCCGAGACCTATGGCACCGCTCTTTGGTATTAATGGTATTACACTCTTTGCAGCATTCAGTTTTACGTTCGACATCGTTACAAGTCTCACTAGGGTGATGAATAGTCACCTGCAGTGTGACTCAAAAATCCTTTCAAGGAAGGAGAGCGAGGATGGGTTGGCAGTGTGGGGGAGGTCTTATGCAGTAGTGTAGGGTATTTCTTGTTTGGCAGGGTTATCAACCCTCGCTCTCCAGTATACAGCCCATCTTCCATCGGGCGTCTTAGAAATCACAACACAACGATCTTGTTTCAGCATCCGTGCGAGAAGTACAGCGTCACGACCATTGTCGAATACATCTGACAGTCTGTAGAGATGACCACCGATGTATCGCCACTTCTTCTCGGTCATACCTTTCAGTCTCTATCTGAGTATTTAACCTCGAAAAGAGAATGATTGATAGTTCCTACTGCTGACTCTGTAAAAAAGCTGCAAATTACGATAAAGAGGTGAGGGAGGGGAGATTAGTCCCCGCTCATGAGTGCCTTGAGGCGTTCCATCTCTGCAAGCATTTCGCTCTGGAGGGAACTCTTGCCACCT
>DAOWDY010000150.1 GCA_030638785.1 Candidatus Thorarchaeota archaeon | reverse complement strand
TGTTCAAAGGTGAAATACTCAGCGAATACAGTCCCACTGCCATTGTTATCCTTAACTGCAAGCAACGCTGCCAATGAGTCTGATGTTTGTATGCCTATATTCATGAGAACCGCTTGGGACAGGTAGGTTTCTCCTACCTCTGCAGTTCGTGGTATCTCTGCCTCTACCAGCAAGAAATCTCCTAGACCTGCATAGCTATCTGAAGGTCTAGCTCGCCACATCGATTCAATAGAGGCGTCTAGCACAGTTCTGTTATCTCCAAAGCCCATTGCAATACTTACATTTACTGGATTATCAGGATAGATTCTTCCAAAATCCCATTTCATACCAAGCCCCACTTCACCATCGAAGTTGGTAGACCCAGTCAAATTATCATTCGTGATGTGCGATGAAATATCGGAAGCGTTTCCAACCTCAAATGCATCAAGTTCTCTGCTTGAATTGATGCCAATGTAGAAATCTCTGTAGTCCTCTGAGATGCCATATGCGAAAAGCTGTTGGTTATTTAGTTCATACTTACCATGGTCATCTACTTCATCTCCAAACAAATCTAGAGAATATGATAGGTAGAGGCTCACATTCTCAATTGGGCTTTGCCCCATGTTGAGGATGAAGGGTGTGATCTTGAAAGCGGTAAGTGGTAGCGTACTGTTTGTTGTAAAGTTGTAGGATTCAATAACCAACGTAACGAATAATGTGTCTTCATATGAGAGAACACCTACCCATCTCCCGTATCCCGAGTCATCTTCTCCCCCACCAAGTAGGCCCATTATTCCTCCTAGATCGCCCAGACCCCCCAAACCGCCTGCATCGCCAGTATCTCCTAGTCCTCCCAATCCTCCTAACAGTCCTGTCAGTCCCGCCATAGTTACTGCATGCAGTTCTCGTTTCACATCAAAATTCATCAGATTTGTTGGGTCCTTATCATTCCATTTGAGAGATAATGTTCCCATTAACATGTGAACATCGCTGTATATACTTCGGGAGTCCATTACTAATGTGGAGGTTCCATAGCTACTCATCATGAGTATAGATGAGGCATTATTACCATTTGCAGATAAGAAACCAAACGCAAGTAGTGCTGAACCAGTTGTCCTCGCGTGAGGTTCACCTGGGTCCTGTCTTCTGCTTAGATACTCAAAAGCGGCGGGAAGATTGAGAAGCCCTGCCCCTGCGTCATTAGCACCATAGGGTAGAATAGTTGCAGTATCTCTGAGTACATTTCCAACTACGATTGGTGTAGCTCTATCAAACGCTTCCATGAGGAGTGCCGCAGCACCAGCCACGACAGCCGCAGCAGCTGATGTGGTGTCTGATACTTTGTAATAATCATCAATGTTTACACCGGTGTCTTCTCCTCCTCCAAGTAGGTCTCCGAATCCACCAAGGCCTGTGTCACCTAAACCAATCCCTCCAAGACCATCTCCTATCCTTGCACCAACAATCCCTACTCCTGGTGCAACGAGGTCGGGTTTTGTATTCATTGCAAGCGAAGGACCTCTTCCTGAAAATGCAGGGACTTCTTGGTTGGTTGTATCATATGCCCCCACAGTAAAGGCTTCAAGTCCACCACCTGGAGACATAATCGTGAGATAATCAGGTCCATCGTCTCCTGCAGCTGCTACAACAAAAATCCCTTTCTCAACAGCTGCCCTAACGGCCTGTTCTACTGCGTCATTTGGAGCTCCAAATGTGTTGAAGGGAAGGAGAATGATGTCTGCACCATTTGTTGACGCCCACTCGATTCCTGATACAATCCAACTTGGAAGAGCAAGAAGTCCTCCAAGAGTGACTTTTCCTGCTAATAGAGTAGCTCCTGGGGCAATCCCAGAGTATCGTCCGTCTGATGCATTTCCAGTTCCTGCGGCAACTGAGGCTGCATAAGTCCCGGAACCAAGAATATCAGTGGGAAGAGCATCCGCCTCAACAAATGATGCATATGCTGGGACCTTAGAAGCGTTTGAATTATCATCAAAATCGTCAAGATCAGGATGACTTGAGTCAATCCCTGTATCAAGGATAGCCAGGACTATTCCACTGCCATTATAGCCCATGTCCCAGAGGTCCCTTGCTCCAACTAGATCAACTATTGATTCATACTCTTCATCAGCAAGAACACTACCAGTGGAGGTCTCAAAAGATTTAACACCCAAGACTTCATTGGGCCAGATATTAGATATCCATGCAGATTTGGCAAGATCTAGAAGAGATGTACCAACAATCCTAACTCGCATCATGTTTAGGTCCTTGTAGACCTCTATAACGTCTGCATACTTGTCGATGAATGATTGCGCAGTTGTTAGCTCAATGCCTTCAAGCCCATCATTGTATCCAACAAGGACATCTACTTCATCTGCACTGGACGTCTTGTTCAGAAGAGCACTATTGATCTTATCTTCAGGTCTAATGGGCTCAGGTTCTGCGGATGTAAGGGGAGTGATGATGGTTAAGGAACTCACTACCATGAGTAAAATCAGGAGTAATGATGTTCCTTTCATTGTTCTCATCCTATCATCTCCACTTGGTAAGAATCATTTCTCAATTGTTCCCGAGATTAGACCTCGCGTTATCGCGATGTAATAATCAACCATATCAGCTACTGCCTTAGTCTTCACGATTTTCACTGCAATCTCTTTTTCATTAAGGGCTGTTACACAACGCTCTGCAATCACCTCAAGAGGTTCCTCAGTGAAGACCTTGAGAAGTTCTCCTCTCTGAAGCACAAATTGTGCTCCTTCTACTTTTTCAAGTGTGCTTCTCGCTCTTGGATCCACTTCTTCCAGAACGATTCCAACTGCAAATCCCCGAGAAGGCATTGTTTCTTTTAGAGTAGCAGGCTTTCCAAATGCTACAAGGCTTTTACCTCGCATAAACACAGCCACTTTGTCACAGAATTCTGCCTCACTTGGATAGTGAGTTATGACGATCATAGATGTACCGTATTCATGATTGATATAGTCAAGGAAATGCCACAGTTCATTCCTATTATCCGGGTCAAGACCGCTTGTAGGTTCGTCCATCAGCAGAACCTTTGGTCTGTGAACCAGGGCAATAGCAATTGATGCTCTTCTCTTCTGGCCACCGCTCAACTCTTTGGTTGGCTGGTTGCCTTTCTCAAGCATTCCAAAGTCTCGTAGTAGTGTCTTTCCCTCATTGACTAATTGCCATTCGGGTAGATCATATTGCTTTCCGAAGGCAATGATATTTTCAAGTGGTGTGAAGGTATCGTACATGAAATCTAGGTCTTGTGGACAATAGCCAAAGAAGTGCCGGACCTTCTGCGCACTCCTTGAGTCCACACCTGCGATTCTTGCAACCCCTGTGCTAGGAATATCCCCAATCAAAGCTTTGATCGTCGTTGACTTCCCAGCTCCTGATTCTCCTATGATGGCAAGCATTTCGCCTTCTTTGATGGAGAACGAAACATTCTCAATTAGCTTCTTTCCACTTTTGATGGTCACTGTGAGATTCCTGCATTCCAGAACATCCCTGTATGCTGCGGCTTCCATCCATGAAGAAGGTTGAACATAGACCTTGTTAGCAAAGATAGTGAGATTCGGGTTAGTTCGAGGACCTAACAATAGTTGAGGTTGAGCAATTGTATATATTTTTGGATCTCCAACTTCTTCCTCAGGTGCCACTCGAACCTCCAGAAAGCCCTCTGGTAAAATAGGTTCTAGGAGTCGAATTGATGAACCGATTAAGGTGCCTGTAATCATTATAGGTAGTTTGTCCGATGCTCTTTTACCCCAGACCGTACAAATGATCTGACGGTTCTGTTTCATTTTCACAAGGTCCTTGACGGCCTGTTGGAGTTCACGTCCGTCAAAGAACAAATCATCGGACATGTTTCTCTTGAGATAGTTCTGAACTGTGATCTGGCTGACTGCAACATCTTCTGTGCTGGTACCTCTACCGCCAACAGTAAGGACTTTTTCCAAGTCGCTCTTCTTTCTCTTTCTGAGATCTTCTTCAACAAGAACTGCAAATCTACGTATTAGAACTCCTTTCTTGAAATTCAGGATTCTTCCAATGAATCTGACGTCTTCACCTGTTTCTCTCATGTTGCCTTCTACAACACAATGGAGTTCTCTATCGTTCCGATTCATACACCAATCAATGGCTTCACTTATGCGTGCACCGGAGTAGTATGCCTCTTCTACGAAAGTTGGTTTTTCCTCAGCTATAACAGTGGTTTCATCAGTCTTTCGTGCCATTCATTTCACCTATCCTAGAGTTGGTTTCTTCGAAAAGATGTATGTTGCAGCAAGGATGGCTACAATTGTGAAACCAACCAGCTTAGCAATTGGTATCCAAACATCAAACAGCGAAAACCCCTTGAGAGTAGTATCCAACAAGAGCTTCATTCCTTGATTAAGCGGTAGCCAGTCATTTATTGCTCCCACATCAATAAAGAAGCCTGAAAGAATAATTGAGGCAAATAGAATGAAGAGAAACATCTGGTTTGCCTGAAGTCTCGTTCCCGCAACTGATGAGATGAGCAACCCCGTCGTAGACCCTGTTAAAGCTACAAGACTCATTATAATCACGAGTGTGAGAAAATCAGTATTCAGTTCCAATCCAAACGAAATGACCCAAAGAGCAATGAGAAGCAATGATTGGAAGAAACCGATTATCAAATAACCAAACACCTTAGCTACGATAACTTCCAAACGATTAGTTGGTGTAAGTAACATTCGCCGCAACGGTGTATCACCAACTATCGACTGAGCTGCTGTCATTGCTATCCCCAAGTATGATGAGAATACTATAATGAACGATCCAAATATACTCTCAACAAATCCGCCCGGGGGTGCAAACTCTGTTATCATCATGGGGAAGACTTCAGAGCGTATCCATAATTTGCTCAGTCTGAAAAGAATGGTCGCCCCCTGAACTGTTCCTTGAACTGCAGCACCTGAGAACATATCCGTTGCATCGATATGAAGTTCGATGTATGTTGGTTCATTCAGAGTCAGGTTCTCTTCAAATCCATCAGGGATAACAACATAGGCATCAATCTCTCCCTCGTAGAGGTCTTGCCACGCCTCATCTGTATTTTCGTATATTATGATTTCACCCGCGATCTCCCGTAATGCATCGGTGTAATTCTCCGAAAGGTCCGGTCCATCATACGTCCGTGTGGTATCGAGATCAATGACTCCTAATATGAGACCTGAGCTGGTTTCCGTTTCATTGACAGGGAGTCCACCACCTGGTTCGAGGCCACTAAGATCTTCACCACCACCCATCAATCCTCCCTCCGCCTGATCGCTCACGTACGCAAGCATCCCAATTAGAGCTACAGGAAGGACGAATATCAACAAGAGTGCAACCTTATCTTTGATAATTAGCCTAAGCTCTTTTGCAACCATGTTTCGTATTCGCCGGGACGGCTTGGTGAAAACCTCGGCCATCTTATTCCCTCACGATTTCGCGACAGTCTGGGTCGTGATTTACCCCATTCTTATGAATCCGGTTTATCTGGGCTATTAAGGTTTGGCTCATTTCTTTTCCTCATAGAGAAAGTCTTGGGTCAGAATGATATCCGCATGAAACATAAATAACGTCAGCGTTTAAATTTAGCAGGA
>DAOWDY010000258.1 GCA_030638785.1 Candidatus Thorarchaeota archaeon | reverse complement strand
TGGACATATGGATACGGTCCCAGTGGGTGATCTGGAGAAATGGGAGTATAATCCTTTTGCTGCAGAAATTGTTAATGGTCGTTTGTATGGTCGAGGCGCTTGCGATATGAAAGGCCCAGTAGCTGCCCTTTGTGAAACAATGATTCAGTATGCTGATAGAAATCCAAAGACACCGCTGCATCTTCTCTGTACTTCCGATGAAGAGAGTGGATGTTCTGGAGCTGAAGAAGTTGCTGATAGCGGCCTGCTCTCTGGTGTCAAGTACGGAGTGTGTGCAGAACCTACAAATCTGGAGGTTCTTGTAGGTGAGCGAGGAATGTTCTGGTCCAAAGTTGTGGCACAAGGAAAATCCGCCCATGGCTCTCGACCCGAAGAAGGATTGAATGCAATACAACTTTGTGCAAAAGCTATAGAGGTTCTCTCTCCTCTTGATTATTCGTACGAACCAGATGAACTGATGGGAAAAATGACGCTGAATGTTGGCATGATACAAGGCGGAATCAAAATAAATGTGGTTCCTGATTACTGTGAAGCCAGACTAGATATGAGGACTGTTAAGGGGCAGACTGTTGAAGGACTTCAGGATGAAATGCTTGCAAGACTCAAGTCTGCTGGATTATCAGAAAATGTTGAGATTGAATACATTCACGGGAAACCAGCTGTTAGCACTCCAAGAGATTCTGAGATCGTGGAAATATCCATTGAAGCAGTACAGAATGTGACAGGGAAGAAGTCAGTTCCAACTGCAGCAACTTATGGTACTGATTGTTCTGTTTTACAACCAAAGATAGGAATCATCAATGTGATATGTGGTCCAGGTTCCATAAAACAAGCACACCAACCAAACGAATTCATCTCAGTCGACCAGCTATTTCAATCTGTGCCAATTTATACGCAGATTATTGAACACTTTTCAATATAACATTGAGAGTTGATTGTCAGGAGAAACATTAAAGTCACAAGGTAAATGGTGTACCTCAATGCTTTCCGATTACTGAATCCTTAAGTTGTGGAAATCGTGCCGATACGAAAACCAAAGCAAAAACCCATCATAAAGAGAATCAAGAAGATGCGTTCCTTGATTGAGAAAGATAAAAAGTTTGAAGTCCAAAAGATCGAATCGCGACAGGAAATCATCACAACTCTATTCACAACCAAAATGGAAACGGTGGGTATTACACCATCAGAGGATTCAGGTTACATTCCCACTTCTCAAACCCCTCTTGCAAGGTATCTGCGCAGATTCGGTGTGGTGGATGATATTATTGATGCGATTCTAGCTGGACTAGCTGAAGAAGAGAGTGAGGTTGCAGTCAGGGATATCATTGAAGCAGCAGCAGACACTCCAGAAGTAGACCTTGAAGGAGATTCTCTGAAAGAGGCTCAGGATCTTGCTGTTGAGGAATGGAATAAACTACGACGAATCGATTCTATATAGGATGTTGAAATTTGACCGAGCTTCTCTATATGAAGGATAATTACATTCGAGAGTTTGACGCCAAGATTGTTGATGTAACAGAAGATTCGCTCATTCTTGATCGAACTGCTTTTTATCCAGAAGGGGGTGGGCAGATTGGCGACAAAGGTTTCATTTCAACTGACTCCGATAGGATCGAGATAATCAGCACGAAAAAACGAGAAGGACGAGTTCACCATATCTTTGAGGGAGAATGTATACTCTCCAACGACCAGATAATCAAGGGAGAACTTGATTGGGCTCAACGATACGAATGTATGCGATTTCATACCGCACAACACATCCTTTCGAGATATCTGCAATTACACTTCAATCTGGAAACAGTTGGTAATCAGATTAAATGTGGAAAGAGCCGAGCTGATTACTATCCCTTAGAGAGCTTTCATGAAGAGATGAAGGAAAAGGTTCAGAATGGTGTCAACGATATTCTAGCTCAGAAATTGGACGTTGGTTTAAGATTTATGCCTCGTGATGAAGCAATATCATACCTTGGTGAGAAAGGGTATCAAGTTAGATATCTTGAAATGGTTCCTAAGAGTGTGAAGGAATTTCGAATAATCAGTATATCAGATTACGATGCTGCTTCATGTGCTGGCACTCATGTAGCAAACACTCGAGAGATTGGTGAAATTCGGCTTGGGAAATCAAAGAACGTTGGCGCTCGCAAGCGAAGAATCTATTTCTCACTAATTCCCCCTACGTAATAGTATTAGCCAACATCTTTATGTCGTATCAGGATGACCAAAGAAGTGTGGGTGCAATGAAAGCGCTTGTGCTGACAGCTGGATCTGGAAATCGACTAAGGCCATTGACAACTAACCGATCAAAGAGTATGTTGATGATTGCTGGTAGACCTGTACTTGATTATATCTTTGAAAGTCTAAAAGAGAACGACATCACAGATATTGTAATTGTTGCAGGTCATGGTAGAGATGAAATCATCAATCACTTTCAACATGGTGGGGACAAAGGACTTCAGATTAGATATGTTATTCAGCATGAGCAAAAGGGAGTAGAACATGCAATACTCACCGCTGCGAATGAATTGGATGGCGATGACGAATTTCTTCTGATAAATGGTGATGTTCTTGTAGAACCAGAGATGGTTGAGAGAACATTGTATAATCATCGGACCATGAAGGCTGATGTAACTATGCTAGTAACTCTTGTTTCAAACCCTGAGCAGTTTGGAACTGTAAAGATTGGTAAGAACGGTATCGTGGAACGTCTTGTAGAAAAAGGAGGTCCTGCAAGGTATGTCAGCAATTATGCCGTTGCAGGAGTTTCCGCATTCACAACAAAACTGCTGCCAATACTGGAAGAATACAAGACCATGGAGCAAGCAGTTGAGAAGATGATTAAGGACAAGCTGAATATCACAGCAGCCGTCTGGGAGAAGGAATGGGCTGAATTCACATGGCCATGGGATATTCTCAAGGCCAATAGAGTTGTCATGGATCGACTTCTCAAGGGCAAAGGAAGTTTCATTGCAGAATCTGCTGAGGTTCACAACAGTGCTGTTCTTGAAGGACCTGTCTACATTGGTGAGGAAGCAGTCATCCGCCCTGGTGCTTCACTTCGCGGACCAGTCTACATTGGAAAACATGTCTATGTTGGGAATAATTCACTAATTAGAGACTACGCAAGCCTCTGTGAAGGTGTTCACATTGGTTATGCAGTGGAAGTACGTAACAGCATGATATTTGATCGTGTAAATGTGGGAAGAATGACCTACATTGCTGACTCGATTGTCGGTGCTGATAGCTGCATTGAAGCAGGAGCACAGATGTGGAACTGGCGACCAGGTACAAAACCACTTTACATCAATGACAATGGAAACAAGGTACAGATTCCCTTTAGGAAATTCGGAGCTATTATCGGAGACAAAGTTATTTTGGGAGTGAATTCATCCATATATCCTGCTCTAAGAATTGGCGAAGGGAGTTCTATTGCTCCTGGATGTGTTATAGATCAAGACATTCCCCCACACAGTGAAGTGACAGTGAAGCAGCAATTAAAGATAAGCAAGAGAGAAGATTCCGAATCTAGCTAAGTTTTCTCAAACTCGCCTATCACTGATTCATTCAGAAGAATCTGGACGGTTTCATGGCCGATTATAATTTTAATATCATCCATTAGATCAACTTCATCAATGTTGATTGAGTGTCCATCGATCAGGACCCTTGAAGTATCCTTATCATGTAAAACTGCAAAATCATGGAGTAGAATATCTGTAGATGACGGAATCATTCCTAGGTCTGACATCAGTAGGTCAAGCTGCTGTATCTGGTGAGAAGCAAGTAAACTACGTATCGAATTGTATCCGAGATACATGTCCTTTCCTCTTCCTATGATATGGTCTGAGTACTTGTCCACAATAACTCGTTCTACTGCGAGATAGACTCCAAGACCCCGCTCAATTACATCCAGATCCGTTCGTTTCTCAGTATCTGGAACATCCCCCACAATGACATGGCTAAGTTCATGAGACAGCAAACCAAACAATGCAGGTTCTGGCCATGCGCGAGCAACGCTGTTACACTTGATCATTACTGGACCTTCTTGATTCATTGTAACTATGGCAAATGATCTCAATCGGCCCCACTCGGCTTTAATTTCACGGTGACCAATCTCACGATAAGCGTTTTCAACTAGTAATTTGATGTATTCATCAAGAGTCTTATCAATGAAGAATTTCGAATTGTTCATATTACGAGGCACCTATTCTAAGTGATACCATTGACAAACAGATGAGCATCTTTAAAAGACAAACCCTTGACCTTCGCGATGAACTGCGGACCAGCACATTAGGAGAGTAATTACTATTAGCCGCAAGAAATGGGGCAAATCTGCCGCAAAGACTGAGAAAATAATTCGAGATGCGATTCCGAAACCAGAGACTCTGAGTGAGATTGATCAGTATCTTGAGAAATCCAGATCCGTAACACCTTATGATCTGGCAAATAGATTCGGAATTAGAATGAGTGTTGCAAAGAAGATCTTGAAGGAAAAGGAGCAAGATGGGACTGTTGTTGCCTACATCCGCGAGAGTGGTTTCGTTGTATACTCAACTCCAAGCGAACTAGAGAAACGCGATGTTGGTGGAGCAGCTCTGGTTACTGCTGCTATTGAAGAGATTGCAAAATTAGCACCGACTGAGGCTCCTATTGATCCTGATATGGAATCTGCATTGGCAGCGGCATCATCTGCAGGAACTATTGTAAAATCAAGCAAACTTGCCAGAAAGCGACGTGAAGCAGGTGACAAGAAGGAACGGAAGGATACACTGCCAGAGGTTGTTATTGAACCATTAGCTGGAACCCCTGAGGCCGAACCCGAACCCAAGGAAGCCAAGCCCAAGAAGACAACCAAGAAGGCAAAGGAAGCCAAGCCCAAGAAGACCACAAAGAAAGCTGCTGAAGACAAACCCAAGAAGGCAACCAAGAAGGCAAAGGAAGCCAAGCCCAAAAAGACCACAAAGAAAGCTGCTGAAGACAAGCCCAAGAAGGTAATCAAGAAGACCACAAAGAAAGCTGCAGCAGAGAAGCCCAAGAAAACTACCAAGAAGACCACAAAGAAAGCTGCAGAAGAGAAACCTAAGAAGACTGCAAAGAAGACAACCAAGAAGGCTGCAGAAGAGAAGCCTAAGAAAACTACCAAGAAGACCACAAAGAAAGCTGCAGAAGAGAAGCCTAAGAAAAAGACTACAAAGAAGACAACCAAAAAGGCTGCAGAAGAGAAGCCTAAGAAAAAGACTACAAAAAAGTAGTCTATTGATACACCGTGGGTTTGCCGTTACTAAGGTAAACCACGGTCAATGTCACTATGTTTAATTTTCAATTTAAAATAAGATGTAAAGGAGAGGCGATTTACTCCGCCTCTACGCTTTATACTCTGGAATAATAAGTCACTATTTCAGTGCTGCAATCTGACGGTCTAAATCTTCAAGCTGTGAATCTAGTTCCGCTTCCTTTGTCTTGTACTCTTCCTCAGGAATATAGCCTCTCATGTAATCAAATCTTAGATCTGTGAGGGCTGCTTTAAGACGATCCTTCTGCTGTAATAGAAAATCGAGCTGATCGTCACCTTCCTTTGGGGGTTCAGGTATAGCTTCCGCAACTGGCTCAGCTGCTGGTGCAGGAGCAGGTTCTGCAGCTGGTGTTGGGGCTGGTTCCGGCTCTGGGGTCGGTGCTGGAGCGGGTTCTGGCTCTGCGGCCGGTGTTGGAGCTGGCTCTGCCGCTGGAGGAGACGATGATGGTTGTACTGTTTCCATCTGCTCCATATTCTTACGCAGGGTATCAATCTGATCTGCAACCTCTGTGAAACTATCATTGATTGTCTTATTGATCTGCAGTTTCATATTCGCAAAGTTCTCTGCTAATTGATCTGCTAACCTCTTGGTTTCAGTCACCTTGGCTGCGAACCCTTCTATTGCTTTTAATTTCTCCATAATCTCGGTGAGGTCGAATGCCATAATTTCATCACCAATTCTGTTGGATTCTCATGAATCTTCTTGATGCACGTTCTTAACCTTTGCCGTGACGCATGCCTTCTCAGTTATCCTTCTTTTCAGACTTGCCTTCAAGAATGGCTCTTCTGATAATCTGAATCAGTCTGTCCCTGTAGGATATATCAATGGCAACGAGTTCGTAAGTCCCAACACCGAGGATTTGACCAACTCGTTCTGGGGTTAGTGCTGTTGGAAGGTCCTGTTTGTTTGCGATGCCTATTATCTTGGCATCAGGAACCTCTTCCTTAACTAGTGAAACTAGTTTCTTGCTTCTGAGCACATTCTCTAGTGTACTGTCTGTGACAATTACAACGACTTGTGCATTGGCTATCATTTTCGCCCAGAGTATGCTGAAACGTGATTGACCTGCAAGATCCCAAAGAACGATATTTGCATTCTCAACCTCTTCAGGCAGTTTCTTGATGCTAACACCAATGGTGGGGTCATGTACCAGTGGAAGGGTTTCCCCACGCAACAAGTGTAAGGTTGTTGTCTTTCCTACTCCTGCAAATCCAAGAATCGCAACTTTAACCATAGTTACAGCAATTTCATCGACTTTCTCATCGAAGCCATCTAAGGACTGGTGCGTTCTTGCCATCTCAATATATTCTCTCATGAAGATATCGACAAGTTGACCTACTTTTTCTTCTATCTGTGAAAAATCATCTGCCTTATCAGCTATGAAAATGAATGTGAACTCATCCCTGACTGCATAGAAGAAGCGAGATGTTGAAAGGTTCATGAACTCCGTCTTTCCTTCTAGACCGACAGTGCCTAGAAAGCTGGTAAGGTTCACCAGAAATTCAACGAGGGTTGCTCTAGATTCAATCTCTGCATACTCCTTTGTGAAGACAATGTTACCTGTTCCTTCGAGTATGTAGATGCTTCTAATCACTAGTTCTCACTCCAAGCATTCTCAAGAAGCTCAAGATATCTTGTTGCGGCTTCTTTATTTATCTCCTTATCAATGATTTTCGCCGATACAAGCGGTAGTACATATTCAGGTAAAAAAGATTCAATCATTGGATTTGTGAGCAGAGCCCACACTTTATCGGTTTCAAAGAACATTGTCACTCTTTCTGACTCTAATGCCCAGAGGGAATTCTGAACAACGTTTCTTGGGAGTGATGTTTTTTCTGATAATTCCTCGATACTGAGGGGGCCTCTTCTAAGACATTCCAGCACAATATAATGAAGACTGTGAGCAAGTAGTTTTGCAATCTGCTCCCTGTCCTCAACGATAGGTGAGTTTGGATCATCCACGGGCAATGTAGGATTATACCCCTTGTCTGGTGGTGGAGGTGAGAAGAACGTCTTGATTGCATCGGTGTAGCTCTCAATGATCTCTGGATGCGATTCTTGAGCATTGGTAAGTGATTCTGCTGGCGGAGCTCTGTAACAAAAAATATCCTTCATCAGGAATACGGTTTCTCTACTCTTTCCGATGATTTCCACTTTTACAATGCCACTTCTAAGCAAGGGTGCAACCGCTTCTTGAATGTCAACAGTATCACTCTGAATCTCATTCTTTAGCCAGAGTGATAACTTCACAGCACTCTCCACACCTTGGGTCTGCAATCTCTCAAGGAGTAGGGAAGTTGAGGGTGTAACAAAGACTTCAGCAAGTTTCTGCTCCTCGGTAGGTTCAGGAAGTATGCTTCGATTTCGTAGAATCTCTTCCAAGTTGACATCATCTGGATTACTTGTAATGAGTTTCAGGATTAACCGGCTCATGCCCGTAACTTCTTTTCTCATTGTTTCGGGATTGTCCTCTTTACCAATAACAAAGCAAACCATCCATTCGGGATGCAATTTGCTCATGAGTGATACAATCTTGAAATCCTCAGCATCGGAAAGCTCCAGAGATTCAATTGAGAGAGAGAAATCCGATCGAGAGAAAAAGAGTGATCCGAGCGACAGAGCTGACTCGAGAGAAACCCCTTCTTTTAGGTGGTTAGTGTACACCAGATTAAGTATTTTTTCATTAAGAGAGAGGGTTGTTGGATAACGCTTCTCAACTATGAACCCGTGGTAGTCGTCAAGGTGAACAACAAACATTGCGTCTAACATGCTTTGCACCCTTGTTGTATTCCACACCTAGTAAATATCTGTTTCTCAACCAGATGCCATCATTATCAGACAGTCCTAGACTCAAGATGCTCTACACATACAATCAGTCCTTGATCCTCGATTATCCAGCATTTTTCGCAGACGTAATTCTTACAGGATGAACAGGTGCCAATACTTTGTGTGAATTCTTCAAACTTGTTGCTGTTTTTATTCTTTGAATGAATCTCGCAGAATCCTCTGCCACAATGGGAGCAATGTACTTTCGCATGGTTATCGCACTTATGACATGATTGGGCCAATGCTAATCCGATTTCAACTCTGCTGTCGCCGGATGAGTGACTGCGAAGATGACATGAAACAATAGTACATTGTCCAATGCCCTTGTATTCTTTGCAAACTGGACAATAGGGATCTAATATTGAAGAAGGTCTTCTATCGTTCGTATCAACACCTCGTTATTCAGACCGCATATAATTCGTGTCTTATAATGCACTCCTAGAAAGGGTGAAAAGGGTTCTTCCACTCTCGAAATCAGTGGACCCACATGGACCTTAAAGGAAAGGATCTCATTGTACCAGTAATGGCAATAAAGCCACTTCACATATCTGGTGGCCCTCCTATGGTACAGGCTGTTCCTGAGGAATATGTTCTAGCAAGCAATATCATGATGCTCCTTGAGAATAGAAAAGGAGAAGACCTTGAATTTGTGATGAAGGCCTACCTTCCTGTTAGTCTAATCCCAATCGGAATATCTAATCGTTGTGTCTTCAATGAGCTACTCGGTCTGACCTCAGCAAAGATGCGACTTGCACCTCATGACATCCTTGTAGACACGATTAAGATACTAGAAACGTCGACAAAGAAGGAAGAGGTAGTCAAGGCTGTTGAAAAAACAATCAGTTTTCTGGAGAGTATCGCGTCAACACCACTGACTCTCCATCTTGGTGTTCTACGAGGTCCCTACGCGGAATCACTAGGACGGATACTGCACTGGCCAACTAATACTGATGTTGAACCACACTCTCTTGTACTATCTACAATGATTAATGAGAAACAAACCAGCAACACAAGTAAGCGTATTCAGGAATCCTACGCGAGTCTTTCAAACATCCAAGATAATATTCGAAGATTTGATGATTTGCTTGACAACAGAATCGAGTATATTTCAAAGAAAGTAACGTCATCCGTTTCAGATAGAATATCTCGTCTTCACCATAGGATCACCACCCTCAAAGAGGAAATTGAATATCTCGAATCACGAAGGGAGCAATATGTTTCCCGAGGGAAGAAATCCTCTGAATCTAAGACTCGACTTGCTCAGATTGACTCGGACCTCACGGCTCGACGATCTGCTCTTGAGCGGGACGTTAAACGTAAAGAGAAGTACGAGGAACAAACTACTGGAACAACAGCTGCGCTTCGAAATACACAGCAGAAGCTGAGAACGCTTCTGAAGAATCTCTGGCCAGAGATTGACGAGATTCGAAAGGAACATGCTGGATTTGCTCATAGCTGCCCATCTCCCGAAACTGAATCAAAGAGAGTCATGCTTCTGCCCATCCTTCTTGTCGGTCTATCCCGAAAGGGACGTCTTAATGTAAAATTAATTCCTCCTCTTGTGCTTAATGATATTATAGAGAAGGTTAGTATAAGACGCGATGTTGTTTATCCGTTCTCGCATGCAACTTCTCCAGTGAATGTAATAGTAAGATCTCTTTCAGAGCGTGCGAATAATGATATCGCATTTCGCAAGACTCTGAGAAATGAATCTCAGGAGAAAAACATTCTTGCTTTAGAATCTACAAGAAAGATGCTTCTAGATGGCGCACAATTACTATTGGCAGATGGACTTGTAAAAGAGTCTGGAGTCAAAGATCTTAAGGAACTTCTATCTCGGATACCTGTTTTGAAGGCGAAGCGATTCCGTCGGACTGAACGAAAAGCCCCTACACTTTCAGCTGATTCTGACGTATGTCAAGTAGTGTTCAATATCCACAACGATGGTGGTCTGCCTATTGAGGGTGCAGAGTTAGAATTAGGCGCTCTTCTCCTCGAATCAGATCGTGCGGGACGAATCGAGATATTATTGCCCCCAAGTAACTATGAAGGTATCATCACTGCAAAGGGTTATCATAAGAAACAATTCGATTTCACATTGACTTCACCAGGGAGTATTGCAGTTCCTATTGTACTCTCAGAGTTATCTAAAGAGGATAAGCTTAGCGAAGAACTTGACATGCTAATCGACAAGGCAAAACGACTTGATATTGTAAGAGCAAAACTAAATGAGGCCTTTAAGAAGCATGGAGAAACAATTCTACAGATACCAGCATACAGGAATATCCTACTAGAGTTGCTGTCTGATCTTGGACTTGAACCTGAGAGTTGGATTTCACAGGCAGAGAAGAAACGTGGAATGATGCGGCGTCTTCTGAAACGTGATGAGCGACAAGAACGTATCAGCAGAGATATTCTACGCTTAGCCGAGGAATCCAAGCAAACCGGTGGAGTCATGTTGTTATCGGAGCTACTAGTTCGTCTTGATGACATGGGTTGGGAGACAGGTTCAGAAGATGTTGAGGGCCTCCTAAAGGAGATGACAAAGGAGGGTCTCTTAGAAGGAGTCACTAATCTTGAAAATGGTGCTCGTCTTGTGAAGTTCATTCCTGTAGCTCTCACTGATGATCCTCAGAGAATTCTAGCCCTCGCTTCTCGCCAAGATGGTCGATTGACCATTGAAGAGGCTGTAATTGAACTTGGCTGGACGGAAGAGCGTGTAAACACTGCCCTGGATTTGTTATTAGCCAATGGTGTTGCAAAGCTTCAGAAAAGCTTCTCCCGTAGCACACAATATTGGTTCCCTGGACTCAAAGGTCGAAAGGATTAACATTAGGTCTACGTACAAGAGTTCACGTGCTTGTTTAGCTCAGGGGTTTCAGAATGAACAAATTATCTCATCTTATGTTTGCGTTCTCAATGTTCGTGGGTCTATACTCCTTGGTCTACGCCTTTACAGTATGGCAATCAGACTTTGGCCAGCTTAGCGAGTTTGGGTTTTACTATGTCGCTGGAGGATTAGCATTAAGTGTCTTTGCTACTCCCATTCTGTATTGGAGGGCACCTCACAAAGAGGGTGAAGAACGAACCACAAGTAATCGGGGAGCAGTATCTGCTGTCTGGTTCGTGACATTTTGTATTGGATCCCTTGGTGGAAGCCTAGTCTACCAGTGGATTAGTGGTTTGGTGATTATCGGGCATCTATCAATCTTCATTGGTGCACTTATCACAATAGCTGGAGCGCTCATGCCAGATTGGGATATCACGCTAATGGGTATATCAAGCCATAGAAACGTAATCTTCCACTCTATGATTCTTCCATTACTTATCACTCTAATGACACTCCTCAATGTGGCTTATTCAGTAATTTCATCTTCATCCTTCAATGTAGGAGCACATATCGAGTACTATGTGGCTGCATTGTTTCTATTAGGATATGCAAGTCACCTCTATCTAGATATTTTTCCAAGTGATGCAAGCCCTCTAGAGATTCTCTGGAAAGCAGTAAATCCCTTGGATAAAGCTCCAACTGGGTTGAAGCAATTTGGTCCCATTAAGGTCTCACGAAAAGCTGCACGTTCATGGCTGGTAGGCAACGCAACCCTACTCGTAATGGTTGCAATGGCCCTGATGGCCCTGTACTTCTATAATCTAAATCTACCTTGAAAACACTAGATGAATATTATTAGAAGGGATATGAAACCCCTCTCTATCCTACCACTCGACGTCTTCGATCTCTAAGTCCTCACGAGTAGTATCATCATCGCTCTTGTCCGTGTCATCCTCGTCTTCATCATCATCTTCGAATAGAAAAGTTTCAGGGTCAACATCATCATCTTCTACATCTTCTTCCACGACGACAACCTTTGCTTTCTTTGCCTGTTTTTTCAAGGCATCAGGTGCTAAGCATAACATATCTGATTCATCAAAATACTGACATTCTGGGCAACATTCTCCTTTTCTATCACAAGTGAGAAATGCTCCACAAATTCTACAACACTTCAGTTCCGACACGATTAACACCTGAGATGAACTATAACGATAGATTTCCTCCGAGAGTCCAAATAAGCGTCTCCGTGTTACTCTTTTGTCGCGGGACTATGTAAATTTGACGTTTTATCCGCCAACGTTAAATGAGTTTGGCATGAGAGAAGCCCGGAGCTGAATCCTTTGGATAATCTGGAGATTTTTGTAAGAAAGGTAGTTCTTGAGAATGCTGTCAAATATGATGGAAAACCCAGTGCAAAATCCGTAATGGGTGCTATAATGGGATCAAGAGCAGACCTTCGTTCTAGAGCCGGTGAGATCAAAGGACTTGTCAATACTTTTGTGGTGGAAGTCGAGAAGCTTTCTGTAAATGAGCAGCGGGCACAGTTACTCGAAATAGATCCTGATGCTTTGAATGAAATACCGCAAGAGAAACCCGAAAAAGGTGAAATCTCAGACCTACCAAACCTTGACAAGTGGGACCGAAAAGTCGTGATGCGACTTGCTCCCTTTCCATCTGGACCTCTTCATATTGGAAACGCACGTATGGTTATTCTCAACGATTACTTTGTTAAGCGCTACAAGGGGAAGTTGATACTTGTCTTTGATGACACAATAGGTTCTGCTGAGAAGCAAGTAGAAACTGAAGCATTTGATCTAATTCCCGAGGGGCTGGACTATCTTGGAGTAGATGTACACGAAACAGTATACAAATCTGATAGGATGGCTTTTTTCTACAAATATGCAGTAGACCTCATCAAGAAAGGACACGCCTATGTCTGTGATTGTGATGCAAACGTATGGAGGACAAAGCACAAGGTTGTAGGAAAAGCATGTGGCTGTCGTACACTGACAGTAGAGGATAATCTAGCAAGATGGGAGAAGATGCTTGACGGTACTTATCCTGAGAAGTCTGCAGCAGTGCGATTGAAGACTGGAATGAATGATCCTGATCCTGCCATGCGTGACCATGTAGCCCTAAGGATATCCGAAACAGATCATCCTCGAGTTGGATCAAAATATCGTGTATGGCCGCTCCTTGAGTATTCATGGGGCATTGATGACCATGAACTAGGAATTTCTCATATCATTCGTGGAAAAGACCTGGTGAAAGAAGGTAAGATTGAGAAATACATCTGGAACCTTTACGGATGGAAAGACCCTGAACTGATTTACCATGGTCGGTTAAAATTCCAAGATGCAACTTTAAGTAAAAGCAAATCACGAAAGGAGGTCTTGAGTGGAGTCTATACAGGCTGGGATGATCCTCGTACATGGAGTTTACAGTCTTTGGATAAGAGAGGAATTCATCCTGATGCATTAAGAAAGGCAATGCTTGATCTTGGACTCAGTCTTGTTGATATTTCAATTTCAATGAAAGCAGTCTACTCAGAGAATCGGAAGATACGAGACGCCGAGGCACCACGATTCTTCTTCGTACAAAACCCCGTTTGGGTCAAGTCGGTAGATCTACCAGAGGACATTACATCTGCAGAGGCTCCTGTTCATCCAGATTTTCCCGAAAGGGGCGTTCGAGATATTCCTCTAACGTCTACTGATTCCGGTCTTGAAATTGGGATGCCTGATCGAGACTATGATCGGATTGAAGATGGTGGACTCTTTCGAATGAAGGGCCTTGCAAACTTTATCCTCAAGAAGGGGAAGGCTCCCTCAGTAAAGTTTCACAGTCTAGAAGTTGAAGAAGTACGGAATATTGGAGGGCCAATCATCCATTGGATACCTCGTGTTGGTAGCGTCCCAATTGAACTCACCCTTATTGATGGGTCCATTGTAGAGGGATTAGCAGAGCCAAGTATCAAAGACACTCCAGCTGGTTCCTTCATCCAGTTTGAGAGAGTTGGATTTGCTAGGATTCATGACGTGGACAAAGGGTTCAAGGTTTCTTTTGCTCATAAATGATGTTTGAACACTTGTGAGTTAATGGCCAAAGAGAACATAAAGGACTCATTGTATTCAAAAGATAGGGTTTTTCAATGGCGAAGAAAAAGAAGAAATCTTCTGCATTATCTCCAGCTCTGTTCAAGCTCACTGGTGCTGATGCTAAACTGAAGGTGGATGCAAAAAAGAAATCTCTCTACTACTTTGTAGAGAAAGTAAAACCAAAGAAGGCGGTTAAACTAGCTGTTGCTACTGCTGCAGAGATTATGGACACAGATGCAGCTTCAGTTAAAGCTAGCAAACCAGCTCTGAAATACGATTTCTATTGCATCTACGATGCAGAGGTACAAGTTAAGTATGTAAGTCTGCGAAAACAAGAGATTGGTGTTTATGACCAGTTACTTGGAGCCCTTGTAGGGAAGAAAGTATTCAAACCGAAGAAGGGGAAAGATATCCCTGGAAAGGCTATCTTTCTTGATATTGTAGAACTCTACGCAACTGAGAATAAAGCCTCACACATTCTAGATGGAACAACAGGGTTCCCTGCAAGAACTCTAGAAAAGATGCTCAAGGGTCCCGGGAAGAAGAAAGCAACAAGTGCTTGGGTAAGAAAAGTGAAAATCACTCCAGGTAAATTCAATTCTATCGATAAGGTCCTGAAAGCAATTACAAAGGACGCAAGTAAAGTTCCTAGAGATGCAAAGAGAGTTGTTTTACACACTCTTAGTTTCAAGGCGCTTCAGGGATTTTACGTTCCAACATATTATGTGAAAGTAACCCATGGTGCAGACTCAAAGTTGATGAGAATCAATGCTGTGAACAAGAACGTTGCACTCAAAGTGTAGCACTAGTTCTCACTTGGAGACCCCCATCCCCCTCCTCCGGGGGTCTCGATTCTGATTATCGATCCCCTTAGGGTTTTTACAGTGGTCTTGGATTGGAGAGAGTGTTCTCCGTTTTCGTGTATAAGGATATTCCTTCCTGAGGCACCTTCTCCACCTGATTCAATTCCCCAAGGATTTCTCATTCTTCTCTCAGATTGAATTGAAACGACACAGTCCTGGGCTAATATCTCAATCTCCCGAATAAGACCCTCTCCTCCATTCCACATTCCTTTTCCCCCACTTTCCTTTCTAAGAGAATACTTTCTTACTCTAAGAGGATACTCGCTCTCTAAGGATTCTATTGGAGTATTCAAGGTGTTAGTCATATGTGAGTGAATACCGCTCGTCCCATGTAACCCATATAATGCTCCTGTGCCGCCCCCAATTGTTTCATAGAACGAGAATTGTCTTTGGTTTCTTGGATCTAATCCCCCTATAGTAAGATTGTTCATTGTTCCTTGACTTGCAGCGGGAATACGGTTTGGGATTATTGATGATAGCGATCCAAGAACAACATCTACGATTCTCTGACTTGTTTCTACATTGCCTGCGGAAACAGCAGCAGGGTAGAGTGGATTGAGAAGCGATCCCTCTGGTACATGAACGTCAAGGACACTCCAAGAACCCTCATTTGTAGGAATCTCTGCTCCGAAGATTGCGATGAAGACATAGTAGACTGAGGATAAAGTCGAAGCGATAGGACAATTGATGTTCCCATCCACCTGAGAGGAAGTTCCCTGAAACGAGATAGCAGCCCCATCATCTGCAAATGAAATGGATGCTGAAATTGGGATATCCCAGTTACCCGCACCATCACTCTCCATATGATCTGTGAATACACTCTTCAAACCAGAATATTTCGCTAAAGCAGACTGCATCATATTACGGGAATAAAAACGAAGTTCGTCAAAGGTCTTTAGAACCTGTTTTAAACCATGTTGACTTACTGCTGAGGATAGTCTCCTTGCACCAACGGTGTTAGCAGCTATCTGAGCAGCAAGGTCACCTTCTCTCTCTAGTGGAGTTCTTGT